>NZ_JBMFGY010000290.1:0-2568 GCF_049977125.1 Acidiphilium sp.
GCGGGTCTGCTGCGCTTCATACGCCAACTCGCCTTCGCCCTGATCAGCATTGCCGTTCTGATCGTGATTTTCGGCGTCCTCAATCCGCGCTTTCTTAGCCCGATCAACTGGTTCCACATCACCCAGCAGGTTGCCGTGATCGCGATCCTGGCGATCGGACAGACATTCATCATTGCCACCGCCGGCATCGACATCTCGCAAGGTTCAGTGGTCGCGCTATCCTCGATGATCTGCGCCCTGATCATCGTCGATACCCATCTCGGCATCTTCGCCGGCATCATGCTCACGCTCGCGCTCGGTGCGCTGGTGGGGTCGATCATCGGCGGTTCGGTCGTCGTCCTCGGCGTACCGCCGTTTATTGCAACACTGGGCATGCTAGCGATCGCGCTCGGTGTCGCCCTGCTGACCACCAACGGCACGCCCGTGTTCGGTCTGCCGGAAAACTTTCAGATTATTGCCCAAGGCACGCTGCTCGGCTTTCCCAACATGGGCTGGATCGCCATCGTGATCGCGCTACTCGCGGCCTACCTCCTCAATAAGACCCGTTTTGGCCGCTACACCCTCGCCATCGGCAGTAATGCTGAAGCCGCGCGCCGTGTCGGCATTAACGTGCCGCGTCATCTGATGCTGATCTACATCCTGGGCGGCACCATCTCCGCCCTCGCCGGCATCGTCTATCTTTCATATACGGCCGCAGCACAGCCGACATCCGGTGCAAACTATGAACTTTACGCCATCGCCGCCGTGGTGATTGGCGGCGGGTCCCTGTTCGGCGGCGTCGGCACCATCCTCGGCAGTATTCTGGGCGCACTGCTGATGACGATCCTGAAAAACGGTACCCAGCTCGCCGGGATATCGTCCTATGTCGAGCAAGTCATTCTCGGGATCGTGGTGATCGGCGCCGTATACATCGATAATCTGCGGCGACGTCTGCGATAAGCGAGCAGAAACCTGTTGGCGTCGAACTGAAATCACGGTATTCTATATATAATAATCGTCGTAAAACCATAAGAGGAAACGCCATGACACGAGATGCTACGCGCCGCACAGTGCTCACCGGCCTCGCCGCAGGAGCAGGTGCCGCCGCTCTCCCCGCCACCGCGTTCGCGGGCGGTCGCAAACTCAAAATCGCGCTCTCCAACTCGTATATCGGCAACGAGTGGCGCATCGAGATGGTCAATCTGTTCAAGGCCGCGCTGCAAATGGAACCCTATAGGAGTCAGGTTGAGGGGAGCTACTTCAATTCGGGCAACAACATCAGTCAGCAGAGCCAGCAGATCACCGGCATGATCGCCGAACGGGTCGATGCCATTCTGGTCGATGCCGCCTCGCCAACCGGGTTGAACGGGATCATCCAGCAGGCCCATGCGCGCGGCATTCTGGTGATCTCGTTTGACAACGTGGTGACCACGCCAGCAGCATTGAAGGTCAATACTGATCAGGTCGCGTTTGGCCGGACCCTGGCGGAATGGCTGGCCAGGAAACTCGATGGCAAGGGCAATGTCATCATGGTGACCGGTGTCGCAGGCACCGGGGTCAACGAGGATCGCAACAAGGGTGCCGATCTGGTGTGGTCAAAGTATCCTGGTATCAAAGTGGTTAATCGTTACACGGGCATGTGGGATTCAGCGACAGCGGAGAAGAACACCGCTGCAATCTTGCCGAGCCTGCCCAAGATCGATGGAATCTGGTGCCAGGGCGGCACGGATGGGGTCCTGAAGGCGTTCATCGCCGCCAAGCGTACGCCATTACCGCCAACAACCGGAGAGGCGGAAAACGGGTTCCGGAAATTCATGATCGGCTATATGGGACAGAAGGTTGAGGGGCTATCGATCGGGCAACCACCCTACCTCAGTTTAGTCGCGCTGGAGCTTGCGCGCCGTGTGCTGACCAAAACCTATCCGAGCCGGGACATTACCATCCCGTTCCCCTTCGTCACCGACGCGACGGTGAAGGTGGGTCAGACGGTATTCCCAAAGCTCCCTGACAGTTTCTTCGCCGATTTCACCGATAGTGGACCAGGCGCGATCGTCAAAATCTGCGTCGATGCGGCATTGCATGGCACTCCTTGCCCTGGAACACTGACCGTTCATTTGCCGAAAGCATGATCTCGCCGGCCATTGCAGCACGATCAGTCACGAAATCCTTCGGCGGCGTAAAAGCGCTGATCAAGGCCTCGATCGCCGTGGCGCCCGGCAGTGTCCACGCGCTGGTCGGCGAAAACGGTGCGGGGAAGTCCACCCTGATCAAAATTCTCGGTGGCCGCATCGCCCCCGACGACGGTGCCGTCCTGATCGCCGGCGCCGATGCCGGTGGCGTCGCCATGGCGCGCCGGCACGTTATCGGCACGGTATTTCAGGAACTCACCCTGCTGCCGTTCATGAGCGTTGCGGAAAACCTGATGCTCGGCCGAGAACCCCGCACCCGCCTTGGCCTGATCGACCGCGCCGGTCTGCCCCAAATCGCGGAGCGCCAGCTGGCCGATCTCGGCATCACCCATATCGACCCGCGCGCGCTCACCACCGATATCTCCCTCGCTGAACGCCAGATCATCGAGATCGCGCGGGT
>NZ_JBMFGY010000291.1:0-2540 GCF_049977125.1 Acidiphilium sp.
TGTTTGCTCTTTATAAAGCGCATCTACGGTCGTCATTGCCCCCGCCCCCACATCGAGCAGCCCAGCTTCGCCCGCCGCAATCGCTCGATCAATTTCATCGATAGTCGAACTGCCGATTCCGTTTTTCAACGCATCGAGGCGGATCTGATCTTTTGAAAAGATCGTCGATCGCTCGTTGAGATGCCGCGCCGCTGATCTGACCGCCGCGCCAGCCGTCGATTCTGGGGCTGGCCGCGTTCCGCTTCGGATCGCCCTTCTCACGACACCCGGCAGCCCGAGCCCGATGTCGACCGCGCGGTTGTGCCATTCGTGGCGCTGATCTTGTTGCGAAAGGCTTGATTTTCCTTGTCTTGTCCGGAGATTCGCGGCGGTCCGCTGGGTCGCGGTGCTGTCCGTCCGATCAATGCCGGCTGATTTTAGCGCTTGGTCAATCTGGTTCCGGCGCTGGCTAAAATGCTCGATCGCATAAGGGGAGATATCAGCAAGCTCGAAACCATCCCCGGTAGCTTCGACCGCATAGCCCAAGCTGATCAGATTTCGGGCCAGAATAGTTTTGTAAACGGCATCGGCTAGATGCATCCGGACCGCGTGTTGCCCCCAGTCTAAGTCGATGGCCCTAAGTTTGCCGTCCCCGCCGGTTGTCATATTTACCACGATCGCGTGCGAGTGCAGTTGCGGATCAGCCTCGCCGCTGACTGACCTTGAATCTTCATGTCTGAAAACAGCGGCGGCAATTCCTCCGCCCCGCGCGGTTTTTAGACCATTTTTGCCATATCTCGAAGCTGCCACTTCCTTCTCTATATACTCCATGCCCGCCCGAACCGCCGCATCATGCGCCTCCGCGATCCTTTGATCACCACCGGCCAAACACATAAGCGAAACCGATTTCGGCGCGCTGAATGTCACATCGCTGCCGTGACGTCGATCAGCCCGCCCCTTCCTGATGTCTTCCCCGCCAATTTTTCCTTCCAATGCATCAAGGAAATCCGCCGGTTCAACCGGCCCCGTCAGCCCGGCATCATTCGCGAGCCGACCGGTCCAAAAGCTCGGCGCACCGGCACTCATATAATACCCGCCCTTCGCGGTCGGCGACGATTTCGAATGCCGACAATACGCGACAATCCCGCGTGCGCTCCCGTTCTTCAGCGGTTTTGTTGATAACATGAGCATGATCTCCATCCGGTCCGGCCCTGTGCCAGCCCTCTGGAAATCCACTGCCGCGATGTGAAGCCCGCCGGCTCCCTCTTTTGTGCTAAAATCAGACCAGGATTAACGGCAAAATCTCACCACAACTTGGCCGGTTTTCAGTTACGAGATGATCGCGACATCGAAGCAAGATCATCGCAACAAGAGCGAATGATGATCGCAATATAATCACAACTTAATCGCTGGATCAACTTTCGCGAAGCGTCGGATCATCTGTTGCCGCGTAGCGCCCGAATATCGAAAATCCGGAAACCCGGATGCGTTTGTGTGGTCTAGTGCCGCGAGTCATTCATAATACCGGATAGAGGCGCTTGAGTTTGACGCGGGCGTCGTCGGCGGTGAACTGCCAATCGGCTTTGGCGTGTTTTTGGTTTCGAGAGACCTCCCAGGCGGCGACCTCCTTGATCAGGGTTTGCTTGTCAGCGATACGCCGATTCAGACATTGGGTGGACAAGACGCTGAGTTCGGTTTCAGCCATATCCAGCCAACTGCCGTGCTTTGGGGTGTAGTGCCACTCAAAGCGTTCGGCCAGGCGCCGGACCTCGGCTGCGGGAAAGGCTTCGTACAGTGAAGCGGGTTTGTGGGTGTTCAGATTGTCCTGCACGAGCACGATCCTGGTGGCATCCGGAAAATACTGATCTGATAAGTCCCTGAGTATTTCAGCATAATCCACAGCCGTATGGCGATCGGTGACCTCGACATGCCGCCAGCCCTCCAGGGGTGCGAACAGTATGAACAGGTTGGCCGTGCCGTTTTTCTCGTATTCATAGTCGTGTCGCGCTGGGCTACCCGGCTTGGCGGGGATGGGCGAGCGGGTTTCGGCGATGAGTTGCTTTGAGGTCTCGTCCAGTCAGACCACCGGGTGCGCCGGATCATGCGGCCGATGATAGACCTCAAGCACGTCCTCCATAGCGGCGACGAAGGCGGCGCTGGTGTCCGGCGGAATCACCCATTGCTTTTGCAGGTGAGGCTTGAGCGTGTTTTTTTTAAAATCCGCCCGATCGTATTATCGCTGGCGCGATCGATGATCTTCAATTCGACCACGGCCTCCTCCAGCAGTTCCAGCGTGTGCGGCCACTGGGTGGTGCGGAGCAGGCGAGCGCGATCAATTTTGCCTCGGCTGCGCCATCGAAGATGCGTCGCCGGGCAGACGCGGGCGAGTGTTTGCGCGTGAGAGCGCCGTCCAGCCCCTCTTCGACTAAAAGTTGCCGAGCTTTGGCAACCATATCGATGCTGGTATCCAGCGCTGCGGCGATGTCCCTGTCCGGCCACCCTGGCGCCGCCTCAGACGCGTCCGCTTTCAACAGGATGCGCGCCCTAAGCAGCTTTTGTGC
>NZ_JBMFGY010000292.1:0-2500 GCF_049977125.1 Acidiphilium sp.
ACGACTGCCGCAGTGCCGATCATCGGTCCCACAAGCGGCTGAACAACAGGATCGAAGCCTCTCATCGCCATACAAGACGACGAGAGAAGATCATGGGCCGGTTCAAGTCCGTCGGCCAAGCCCAGAGATTTCTCGCCACCCACGACCAGATCATCACCCTGTTCCGCCTGAAACGCCACCGCCTCTCCACCCGATCATTCCGCCATGGTCGGGCTGACGCATTTTCACTCTGGGCCGATTATGCCGCCAACGTGGCCGCCTGATCGATCGTGACCCAGGTCAAGCGCACATCATCCAATCAACCTGACGATGCCGTCACGCGGTATCTCATCTTCTCGATTCTCAGGTTGTGTGTCGCGCGGCAGCCTGAGCCGTCACGCGGCGATTGACGATGATGTAGAGAACTGAGGGGACGATCAGGCCGATGATCCAAGAGATATCGGCGCCGCCGAGCGCCTTCGCAATCGGCCCCTCATAGAGATCGGCGTTCATGAACGGGATTTCGACCAGAATGCCGATGGCGTACACGGCCATGGTTTTCCAGTTGATCGCACCATAGATGTCGCGCGGATCGTAGATCGCAGCAATGTCGTAGCGGGCGCGGCGGACGAGGTAGAAATCGGTCAGGTTGATCGCTGTCCAGGGCACGAAGACGTACAGCAGTAAAAGCAGAAAATTGGTCATGGCGCCGACGAAATTGCCGCCGGCGCCAATAGCAAGCGCGCTACCGATGAAGGCGGCCGCCGCACCGACGGCAACGCGCAGGGCCATGCCGCGTGTCAGGATGGCGCGGGCGAAGGGGGTTTCGCCGCCCGAGGTCAGGATGGTCGCGACCGACATGGCGGTGCCGTAGAGATTGAGAACGTTCGCGCCGATGATGCCGAAAAGGATCACCAGAAGCATCAGCCAGGTCCAGGATGGGCCGAGTAGGGCGGCAAAATAGCCGGTGGTATCGGCATTGGCGGCTTTGCTCGCGACGAGTCCGGCGAGCAGGCCGAGCGCCATCATCCAGATCGAGGCAATGACTGAGCCGAAATAGGTGTAGGCAGAACTGCCGAGAAACGAAGTGTTCGCAGGTAGATAACGTGAATAATCCGCGACGTAAGGGGCGTAGGTGATCTGCCACGTCGCGTAGATCGAGATGCCGAGCACGATCATCGCGAGCGGCGCCGGCTTGGCTGGGGTGAGCGGCGTGACGGCGTAATCGCGCAGCAGAACGATTGTGACTATGGCGAAGATCACCAAAAACACGAGCGACATGATTCGCTCGTAGCGATGGATCAGATCATAGCCGAAGATCAGCAGCAGAAAGGTGGCGGTATCGGCTATGATAACCCCGATGGCTTGCGGGACATGGAACAGATGTGCCGCGGCCTCGCCCCCGAGGACGGCGCTGAGGGTGAAGAATCCGACATAGAGAATGATGACCAGGGCAACCGGAAGGTTGGCACCTATCACGCCGAACTGGGCACGGGACTGAATCATCTGCGGGATGCCGAGCTTTGGCCCTTGTGCGGCGTGGTAGGCCATGAAGATGCCGCCGATGACGTTGCCGAGGATGATGGCGGTGAGGCCGGAGACGAGGCCGAGACCGAGAGAACCGGCGACAAGGCCGGTTGCCACCGTCGTCATCTGCATATTGGCGGAAAACCAGAGAGTGAAGAGGGACGCCGGCTTACCGTGCCGTTCGGTTTCAGGAATGAACTCGATGGCGCGGCGTTCGAGCACAGGCGTGATCCTTTTGATTCTGGTCCATATCAAGAGCTAGGTTTACCCGTCAAGTCAATTAGAAAGACATGTATGTACAACCGGCGGTGTCGACTATGGCGATTAAGCGCCGAAGCAGAGGAAGTGCGGGGTCCCGAAGCCGGGTTTGCCATAGGCCATCGGTTGATCGTCCATGGTGAGGGCGCGTGACTCGCGGCAAACAACGTGAGTTCCAGATTGTCGCGCTACAGGCGTGTCTCACGCATACTGTTCTCTTCCTCAGCGAGCCTCCTGTCCTTCCGGACTCCGCTGGGCGATGATCGGGTCGAACAAATTTTCCTGCGCAAGGACCAACTCGCCCTGCCGGGCAAGCTCCAACCCGGCGACGAAGGTACTGGTCCAGGCAGATCGGCGTCGCGGAATTGTCGGTGGAGATGCTGCAGGGTCTTCACCGGGCGCCGGCAACAGCTGGTCGAGGCTGAGCGGCGTGTCGCTCGCCCCAAGGAGCCGCAGTATCCGTTCGCGGGCTTCCGGAATGCTATACAAATCCAGCGCCGGAATGCGATAGGCCGGTCTGGTGTCGACCGCATCCGCGGGATCATCGAATTGCGCCAGGCACGCCCAGAGAAAGGCAATCATATCGATTTCGATCGGGCCACCGGCCCCATCACCCACCGGTTCCGATTGGCCCCGCGCAAAGACGTCACGCCCGAGCTGCGGTCGCGCGTCCAACCAGGCCGACAAGGCCTGAATCTCCTGCAGCGCCACCAGACGATCGCGGAGATCGGAGGCC
>NZ_JBMFGY010000293.1:0-2495 GCF_049977125.1 Acidiphilium sp.
CGGTGCTGGAGGAGCTGGCCCGGCGGCATCCGGAACTCAATCCTGGGGTCCGGCGTACGTTGGAGCGGCGGATCAAGCTCTGGCGCGGCCTGCACGGGCCGGATCAGGAGGTCATGTTCCGCCAGACCCATCCTCCCGGCGAACAGGGGCTGTCGGATTTCACCGATCTCGCGGATCTCGGTGTCGTCGTCGCCGGCGTGGAGCTGGATCATATCCTCTACCATTTCCGGATGGCCAATTCAGGCTTCGAGCATGGCCACGTGATCCTCGGCGGGGAAAGCTATTCCGCCCTCGCCGTCGGTTTGCAGAACGCGCTGTTCGCCCTCGGTGGCGTGCCGTTGCAGCACCGCACCGACAGTCTTTCGGCCGCCTTCCGCAATCTCGACCGCGACGCGATCGAGGATCTGACCACGCGCTACGCTGGCCTCTGCGCGCATTTCGACATGACGCCGACCCGCAACAACACTGGCGTCGCCCATGAGAACGGCACGATCGAAAGCTCCCACGGCCACACCAAGAAAACCATCGCGGACGCCCTGCTGCTCCGCGGCAGCCGTGCCTTCGAAGACCTGAACGCCTACCGCCGGTTCATCGACGAGCACTTCGCCCGCCACAATGCCAGACGGAACAAGGCAATCAGCTTCGAACGCGCCACCCTCAGGCCGCTGCCTGAAGACCGCACGGTCGACTACGAGGAGACCCTGGTGCGGGTGACCTCCTTCTGCGGTTTCGTGATCCGAAAGGTCTTCTACACCGTGCCCGCCCGGATGATCGGGCAGCAGCTGCGCGTGCGGCTCTACGATGATCGGCTCGAATGCTTTCTCGGCGGCAGTCGCGTGCTCACTCTGGTCCGCGCTCGCGCCGACCAGGCCAACGGCAAGCATAATCACGTCATCGATTATCGTCACGTGATCCAGGCACTGCGCCGCAAACCAGGTGCCCTGCGCAATCTGATCTATCGCGACCAATTGTTCCCGCACCCAGCCTATGCCCGCGCCTACCAGGCGCTGACCGAGCGGCGATCCGATAAGATCGCCTGCAAAATCACCGTCGAACTGCTCGGTCTCGCCCATGATTGCGCCTGCGAAGCCGAGCTCGCCCGTGTGCTCGAGACCGAACTCGACGCCGGCCGTCTCCCCAGTCTCGATCTCCTGCGCGAACGCTTCCATCCCGTCTGCGCCAGTTTGCCGAAGGTCACGATCGAGGCTGTGTCGCTCGGGCTGTACGACCAATTAGGCACCATTAACTACGGAGATCTCGCATGAACCCCAATCCTAATCCCGCCGCTGACGCCGCGCGGCTCGCCTTTCTGCTCGGCGAACTTCGCCTGCCGACCATCAAATACCTCTGGCCTGATATCGCCGTGCAATCGGACAAAAACGGCTGGCCGGCAGCTCGCTTCCTCTCCGCTCTGGCCGAGCATGAAGTCGCCGATCGCGAACGGCGCCGCATCGAACGTCATTTGCTCGATGCCCGTCTGCCGATCGGCAAATCCCTCGATAATTTCGACTTCAATGCCGTGCCCGTCATCAGCAAGGCCCATATCACCGCTCTCGCGACAGGTAACGCCTGGATCGAAACCGGCGCCAACTGCCTCGTTTTTGGTCCGGCCGGCGTGGGCAAAAGTCACCTCGCGGCAGCCATCGGGCGCGCACTGATAGAGGTCGGATACCGTGTCCTGTTCACCCGCACCACGGATCTCGTCCAACGCCTGCAAATCGCGCGGCAGGAACTCACCCTCGAAACGGCGATCACCAAGCTCGACCGTTACCACCTGATCATCCTCGATGACATCTCCTACGTCACCAAGGACCAAGCCGAGACCTCGGTCCTGTTCGAGCTGATCAGCCGGCGATACGAACATCGCTCGATCCTGATCACCGCCAATCAGGCATTCGGTGAGTGGAACAAGATTTTTCCCGACCAAGCTATGACTTTAGCCGCCGTCGACCGCCTCGTTCACCACGCCACCATCCTCGAAATGAACGTCGAAAGCTACCGGCGCCGCACCGCAATCGAACGAAAAAAAGCCCCAGGCGGACCCACCACCCGTCAATCCCCCAAAGCATCTTCCTGATTGCCGCGCCGCGACAATCAAGTTGATAATCGCCCTTGCAACCAAACCACAACACGATATCCTGCGTCACATCGCGGTCAGTTTTTTCTCACGCTGGTTGACGGTTTTTCTCACCCTGTTTGTCGCGCCACATGCCTCCACCTGACGTGAGACTCAGGCTTACTCAACTACATTAAACGTGAGACAAAGTTTACTGCAATGTTGGAGCCACTTAATGGCGCTCGAACCGGAACAGACGGAGGATGTGACCGACGCCTGATGGCAAGCCGGCGAGGCGGGTTCAGACATTTCCTGACGAATTGTAGGCGATCTGAGCGTAGGTATCGATCACAGTCTGTCTCACCATTAACTGTTATCGTGAGACACCCGCCCTCCCCGTGTCTCAAGTTAAATGACGCAAAGTCGCGGTACCAGGAAA
>NZ_JBMFGY010000294.1:0-2480 GCF_049977125.1 Acidiphilium sp.
TTGGCGAGCTTCTTCAGCCAGAGTTTCGATAATTCCCCGCTCCCCGACCGGCTGTAGCAGCTTTGGACCATTTGCTCGCTGGTGTGACCGAGCCCGGCGGCTGCGAGGCCGGCATCGGCCGGATTACGGGTCATTGTGGCGACGACGAAAGCATGGCGAAACACGTGGCTGTTCAGCGCACGGTTCAGATAGGACCGGCCGAATTTGTCGATGGCGATGGCAATGGCGGCTGGTAATATCCGGGTACCGCAGCGACCGACCCAGAGGAAGCCATGATCGTCGTTCTGCCGCAGCAGCGCGACACGGAACGTTGCCAGATAATGTTCGAGACGCACGGCCAATGGGGGCGGCATGTCGAACAGCAGGAAGCTGTCGTTTTTCACATTGTCGAGAAACGCGAGCCGCCAGCGACCACCGGCGCAGGTGAGATGCTCGCCAAACCGGATGCGGGTCAGATCGGCGAGGCGGAGCTCGAACAAGGCGGAGAAGGCGACGATCAGGCAGTTGCGTGCCAGTTGGCACGAGACGGTATCGGGCCGATCGGTCGGAATCGCGTCGAATACGCGATAGGCTGCGGCAAGTACGCTGGCGACATCGGGCCGCACGATTGGTTTGCGGGATGCCTCGACTTCTGCATGAGATGGCGCGGCCGGAAGCGCGTTGAACCAGTCAGGCATGTTGTCAGGGAGCAGGATCTGAAACCCGGTACGCAGTCGCCTCAACTCTTCATGCACCGACCCCGCCCGCATTCGGAGCCGTATATGGTCGACATAGTCGTTGACCAGTTCGCCGGTCAGCGCCAAGCCGATCGAGCCCTCGCTGGGCAGCAGGCCCCGGTAACTGACGTATGCCAGAAATCGCCCCATCGCCTGTGCGAGCCCGCGAACCGTTGGCGCCGCCAAATCTTGTAGGATGGCGTCCCGGTCGAAGCGGCCGGTCCGCGTTTTGACCCGGACCCAGCGCGCATGATCCTGGCTCGGCCATTGATCGATCTTGAGGCTCGAACGACCCTGATCTGCGGCGTCGGCCTTGGTGCGATCGCCGCTCATGACCGTTTCAGCTTCCGGCGCCGCCGTTCTATGAGCTCGGCATAGCCGCGGTTCACCGCCCGGCCGCGCTGGGCGGCGTAGAACCGCAGCGTGGTCGATTGATGCTTATGGCCGAGAACCCCCTGCGCGATGGCGGTCGCCCTCGGATCCTCGTCTAGAATGATGGTGCCGACATAGGCCCTGATCAGATGGCTGTTCACGTCGACACCCAATTCCCGCGTGATGACCCGCCTGATCTGGTGGGCCATGGACGTCGCCCGGTTGTGACCACCCTGCTTGCCGGGGAATAGCGCGGACGTCTCAGCACTCAGAAGCACGGGCCGGAAGCGGTTGACGAATTTGTCGATCATCGTCACCGTCCCACGCGAAAGAACACCTTCAACGCCCGGAGCACGCTTGGAGGCCCGACCCATCGCGATCCGGATGCCGGTGATCCGCCCCTTGGCATCGCGCGCAAAATCCTGAGCCAGATCGAGCATCGCGAGGTCGCAGCTCCGTAATGGTTTGTCGAACAATATCGCGAGGCCGATAGCATATTTGGCCGTATCGGCGGCGCGCTTGTGCTGTCCCGCTTTCTCGAACGTCAGTGTCTTGCGCCAAAGCGTTGCCGGCAGTTCGAGAAATCGCCGTTCGATTTTCGGGTCGTCGAATTGCGCCAGCCGTTCCAGCTTCTTTTTGGAAAACCCTCGATGGGGTGCTTTGACCGATCGGCAAATTTCGATCACGCGCTCGACGTCGCCAGGCGACAGGTTGCCCCATTGGCGGGCGGCGATCATCAGCGCCTGCGCGGTCGCCTCGGCACCCAGCGTCCAGCCGCCGTCGGGACAGTTCGCATCGGCATAATCATTCAGGATCGCCTCGACCGCAACCGGCGTCAGGATAGAACGCAGGGAGACCAGAGAGTCCGCCGCCCACCCTCTTGTGACGAGCCGATGTGGCGCCAGCGCTAGGATATGGCGGCGGGTGTGGACGGTGCTTTCCGCCGCCGGGCGCGAAAATCCCGGCACGAACCGGCCCGGATTGCGAAGCATGGCGGCATAGGCATCGAGATCGGCCTCAAAGCTTGGTGGAATGGCGTGCGCAGCGTCACGGATGTAGCGCGGGTTGCGGGTGGCGGGGAAGTCGGCGTGATCGCGCGCCAGGCGGTTCCAGCGATACCGGATCGTATTCGCGGTCTGATCGGGTGCCTTTGCGCTGGTTTTGCGGAGGATATCGGCATAGTCGGCCATATGCTCCCGGGTTACGGCATCGGGGGCGATGCCCCGCGCTTCGCAGAAAACGGCAAATGCCCGCATCATCGACCGGGCCGGATGATTGACCACGAATCCCAGGACGGTAGCCCACGCGGCCGAGGTGATCGGGGCACGTTGCGGGTTCGCCGGCAACCAGCCGGTTTTGCGTTGGACCGCCGCGAGGGATGATTTGATATTG
>NZ_JBMFGY010000295.1:0-2477 GCF_049977125.1 Acidiphilium sp.
CCAAGGGCCCGCTGAATGTAACAACGCCGAACCGTTACTTCAGTTCGATCGCCCTTGGCCAACGTGCCAAGGGACATCGATGATGACGGTTCGCGAACTGCCTTCTCTGAACAACGCCGCCCGCAGATTTCGGGTCCGGTAGGACTGCAGCAGATAATCCCACCAGTGTAGCATCACCATTTCCGGGATCAGGATCGCCACGGTCCGCTCCGGCTCATCATTCTCAATTTTCTGGACGAGTTGAACCAGCGGTTCGAGGAACTGCCGGTATTGCGATTTTATCAACAACAACCGTGGTATCTTAAAGCCGACCTGGCCGGCGGGTACTTCGACATTGATTCTCCATTCATCTCGCAGTTGACTCTCATTTTCGTCACCGTCAGGTCCCTCGAGCGCCGTCAGGCGAACAGCGGTGATGTCGCCCGACAAGCGCATCGCGAACTTCAGCGCCTTCGCTGTCAATTCATCCCAGTTTTGGAATATAACCAGAACGATCGGCGAGGATTGATACCGAAATTGAAGGGGACCGGATGCGATTTTGCGCTCGATCGTGGTGTAGTACGTCTTGATCTTCCAGAGGATCGCAAAGAGCAGTGGAATGGCCACGAGCGTGATCCAGGCACCCGAAATGAATTTAGTCACGATGATGATCGCGAGAGCGACAGTCGTGAGGGTTGCACCAAATCCGTTGATGATCAGGCGATAGACCCAGCCACGACCCTCAGCATGGCGCTGACGCCACCAATAAACTGCAATACCCGCCTGCGAGAGGATGAACGCGGTAAAGGCGCCGATGGCGAAAAGGGGAATCAAAGCATCGGTTATGCCATTGAATAACACAAGCAAGCCGCCGGCTGCGAGAGCCAAAAACAGGATACCAACTGTATAAACCAGTCTGCGGCCGGGAAGTTCAAACCCTTTCGGCAGAAAACGATCCCGCGCCAGTTGGCGGCAAAGCCGTGGAAACCCGTTGAAGCTGGTGTTGGCTGCCAGACTTAGAACCGCCAAAGTCGAGGCTATAGCGACATAATAGAAGAAGCCATGTCCGACGATCGCCTGGGCCAACTGTGATAGGACGCTCTGATAGCCCGGCTTATTTTGATCCATGGCATAGATGCCGTAGAATTTTACGAGGTAGGCGATGCCACCGAGTAGGATCGCGAGGAGCACGACGATACCGGAAAGCGTGCGGTGAGCGTTCTTTACGGTAGGTTCCTTGAACGCAGAGACACCATTGCTCACGGCTTCGACCCCTGTCATCGCCGTGCAGCCGTTGGCAAAGGCAGCAAATAGGATCCAAACGCCGAGCTGCCCATGCATGAGCACGACCTTGGGCGGTCGAATGACCGGATGAGGATGGCCACCCGTGGATGCCACGAACCACAGACCCAGACTCAGGATCACGATCCAGCCCACGACAAAGACGTAGGTCGGAATCACGAAGACTGCGCCGGCATCTGCAGCACCGCGCAAATTTACCAGCGTCACCAGAACAAGAACCGCCAGGCAGAGGAGGAGCGTATGGGGAGCCAGCACCGGCAACGCGGAGGTCAAGGCGCCGATGCCAGCCGAGATACCGACCGCCACATTCAGCGTGTAATCAAGCATCAGAGCGGTCGCTGCCAATAGACCAAATTGTTGCCCGAGATTTTCGGAGGCAACGGTGTACGCGCCCCCGTTCGATGGATAGGCCGTGATGATTTGCCAGTAGGACAAGTACAACACGAGCAGTAGCCCGATCACCGCCAGCATCACCGGAAACACCAGCGACAGGCTGAGTGCGCCGATCGGTAAAAGTATTGCCATTGCGGCTTCCGGACCGTAAGCCGCCGACGAGAGTCCGTCCAAATCCAGCGCCGCGAGCCCGGAGAGAAACCCGATTTTTTCGCCCTGACCTTCGCTGTTCGCCAGGCGACGGCCCAGCACAAAGCCGAGCGTCCTTTCCAGTATAGAAGGCTGTTCCGAATCGTTCATCGTATGGCCGCTCCCGTTGCCTCAAAAGCGGATATGGTGAGATGATGTGCCCGGGACATCCCCCCCTTGACTCCGTCCACCCTGTAGCAGAGGGTGCAGTGACACCCCCTGCATGCTTTGTCGGTAACTCAACCAAATTCCGATGCGCACCATCGAAAGTCCGCGGGGAGGGTTCCACCCCAGGAGGTACCCGGCACCTGGATTTTCTTCCAGAAGGTCTCACCCGTTCTAGCAGCCTGTCGGGCTTAACGCGACGCGGAATTAAGCGGTAGGATCGGGTTACACGATTCGCCCCGCAGGACCTCCGCCGTATGAGCAACTTCCGCCCGATCAACCGCGACATGGACTTCCTGATGCCACCATCGGTCGATGAGTGGCTGCCACAACGCCACCTCGCGCGGTTCGTGGTGGAAGTGGTTGAGGGACTGGACCTGCGGGCGATGACCGGCAGCTACCGCGGCTCGGGTGAAGCGTCCTACCACCCCCGGCTCCTGCTGGGTCTG
>NZ_JBMFGY010000296.1:0-2467 GCF_049977125.1 Acidiphilium sp.
ACGAGTGTAAGATGCTGATATTATGCGGTTTATTCGAGGCACTGCTAAATATGGGTTAAAGTTCATCCAGTCGGCCCTTTCGTTGGAATTGAACGACGCAACATTGGTACATGATGCCGCTGGGCCGTCCACCCCAACAATCAAGTTGATAATCGCCCTCGCAACAAAACCACAACACGATATCCCACGTCACGTCGCGGTCAGTTTTTTCTCACGCTGGTTGACGGTTTCTCACCCTGTTTGTCGCGCCACACATTTTATTCGGATTTCTTGAATTCGATGTGCTGGGCGCCGGTTTGGACGTAAGGCCGAGATTGGAATTTGAATTCCGGCGGAGGAACGCTGATCTCCAAGGGAACAATTGTCGAATTGACGGTTACAGGTGAGGGCAACGGCCAGAGAAAAACCGCCCTGGAATGTCGCGTCAAATCGGCTGTCGTCGCCCAGTCGAGACCCAGTGCTGCCGCCCTTGCGCCGATGAACGGATCGCGATGAATGTTCTGCTGAGGCGTCGAGCATCCGGCTAGAACAAAAGCGACGCCGAAACCAAAGATTTGAAACCAATTACACCGGCAGACCTCGTATAACGGCGTGAACTTTTTTTTGCATATATGCATGGAATACAACCTTAGCGAGAAATTAATTGACGACCGTCTCCCGCTGTAATACTAACTCGCACCATCGTATGTAAACATCTGCCGCGTAGGGTGCTTGGGAAAAAAATTTTTGGGGTTAAAAAAGGAAAATGTTCGACAACTGCCCATCACAACTCGACTAACAAGTCCCAGCTGGATGAGAATGGTGAGTTACCCGGCATCCCGTAATCACGGATAGGGGAATAATGTCATGTCAGAAATGACTGCCTCTCGTTTTTTTAAAATGCCTAAGCAAGGTTTTGTTTTTAATCCGTCAACTAAAATAAAAAGAAATACCTTCTGTGGATTACAAAATATTTTTAGTTCTGTAAGTGTTCGTTTTGCTACGGCGTTTGTTCTTATATTTGGTATCTCTGTTACGATACTAGTCTTAACAGTATGGGAACAAACGTCGATTACGCTTACTACCGAGTTCAAAGCCGCTGTGCGGAGTGATGCCGTTATCCTTGCGGCACGTTATGGCGATTCGGGGCTTCTAGCGGTAGTTAATACCGTTCAGCGGTTATCGCAACAAACAGATCGTAGACACGGATTGTACTTGCTGGTCGATCAATCCGGCAATATCGTAGCAGGCAATTTGTTGCAATGGCCATCATTTGGGACGAAGCCGCAGGTTTGGTATCATAGCTCAGTCATTCAATCGGGCCGTATTATTGATGCTATTTTCCGGGTTTACGCATTACCAGGTGGCTTCAGGTTGCTTATTGGCCAAAATACCCATAGGGGTTCGCAGGTCCTCCGGATGCTGCGGACTGACTTATTGTCCGTTGCAGTTGAGGTAATTTTGTTAGCCTTGGTCGGTGGATTAATGGTCCGTACATTCTTCAGGCGCGCATTAGCTGACCTCAGCGGGGTCGCCGCCGCAGTCAATCGGGGAGATCTGAACGCACGCATCCGCCGTAACCCACGTGGCGGTGAACTCGATCGTATCGCGGGAACAGTGAATGAAATTTTGGATCGAGCCGCATCTTTATTAGATGGGGTTCAAAATGTCACAAGCGCAATATCGCATGACCTACGTTCACCAATCACACGCGTACGGATGCGCCTCGAGGAAGCAATGGTGGTCGCAGCGGATCAACCAAGTACAGTCGAAGCGCTATCCGTCGCGGCCGGCGATCTTGATCGAGTCACGGCAATCTTTAATGCCCTCCTTAGAATTGCGGAAATTGATTCTGGTGCCAGGCGATCAGCCTTTCATGTCTTTGATTTGATTCCCAGACTGGAAACAGTTCTTGATTTGTACCAAACTTGTGCTGAGGATCAGGGAATTTCGCTGACAATTGAAGCTATGGAACATCTAGAGATGTTTGGCGATCCGGATATGATTCAGCAAGCAATAGTAAACCTTCTTGATAATGCACTAAAATTCTCACCGAACACAGGCAACATTCACGTAACAACGATGGTTGATAGCGGTTTTGTCATAATCGCCGTTTCAGATGATGGGCCAGGAATTCCGGAGAATCAGCGCCAGCGCATCGGAGAGCGTTTTTTCCGGACCGAAGCAGCACGTACAACGCCGGGATCGGGACTCGGTCTCAGCTTGGTCGTTTCTGTTTGCAGACTCCATGGCGGAGCGTTTCTGCTAGAAGACCGTCAGCCGGGTCTTAAAGCGATTCTCCGGTTACGTATGGGAGGCGACATCATATTGTCTCAAAACTAGGTCGGATCCTAGCCGCTATTATTCATGAAGGTATTTCCGGCAATTTTCTGAAATTTGCTATACAACCAGACGTAGTGGTGGCGTGACGGCTCACCGGCCAACTTGGGCTGGTTTTGAAGGGCTCGGCAATGTGTCGGCGCTGGAG
>NZ_JBMFGY010000297.1:0-2457 GCF_049977125.1 Acidiphilium sp.
TCGACGCAGCCGACACATCCTGCTGCCGGTGCTGATCCCACGACGACGCAGCCGACGCCCATGTCGGTGGGCTCCTATGATCAGGCGCGGTAT
Organism: Acidiphilium sp.; assembly: GCF_049977125.1. Classification (NCBI taxonomy): domain Bacteria; kingdom Pseudomonadati; phylum Pseudomonadota; class Alphaproteobacteria; order Acetobacterales; family Acidocellaceae; genus Acidiphilium; species Acidiphilium sp. Next base: position 94 of record NZ_JBMFGY010000297.1, read on the forward strand.
CAGGCCTATGCGAACCAGATCAAGATGCTCATGGGCCAGATGTCCGGACCCGGACCGCAAACCGACGTCATCATCAAACCGGTCGCGGCGAAGGGCCCGCCCCCCATGCCGGTTACCGCCACGCAGGACGATCCTGCCGGCGTGTCCGGAAAAATTCCCTTCGGCCGCCCGCGCGGTCGCGCCACGGTCCTGATCCCGGCTGGCCATGGCGTCTACGGCGTCACGAAGCTGGCGGTCTCCTCGGATCAGGGCGGCAGTCCGGTCGAGGTTCAGGCGTTGTCCGGGCCGATTGCGGGTGATGACATGATCGGGTCGTTCAGCCGAGAGGGTGATCGGCTTGTCGTCAAGCTGACGTCGATCACCCTGAAGAACGGCGAACAGGCCTCGATCAATGCGCTGGTGGTGACGCCGGATACGATGCGTACCGCGGTCGCGACCTCGGTGAACGAGCATTATGTCGACCGCATCGTTCTCCCGGCTGCTGCGGCTTTCGTCGAAGCGTTGGGTGGCTCGCTCGGACAGAGCGGCTCGGTGGAACAGACCTCACCGTTGGGTGGGCTGACCGTTTTCTCCCACGTCAACACGGCGCAGGCTGTCGCGGCCGGCTTTGGCAACGCTGCCGGCACACTCGGCAACATTATCGAACAGACCGCACCGAAGGGGCCGACGGTCAAACTGGCGGCGGGAACCGATGTCGGCGTCTTGTTCCTCTCCCCCCTGAAAGCCGCCACGCCGTGAACCGCCCCATCATTGATCAACCCTCATTCCCTCCCCGTTATTCCGAAAGGCCGCGCCATGTCTGATGCAACAACCTCCGACGCGCCCCTCCCGCGCGCCCCGATCGCCCCTGCCACCGAACCCGCCGCGCCGCGCCGTGCGCGCAAACGCGATACCATTCTGTTCGCAACAACGGCCCTGGTCGTCGCCGGTGCGACAGCCGGTGTCATCCTGAGCCATCGGATCGAGCCGGTGGTCGAGCCGCTGATCGCGCATGTGTTCGGTCACCCGGTGTCCGGCGTCGAACCATCCCCTCATTCTCGCACGGCGACCGCGTCCTCGGTCTCCGATCTTTCCGCCATCCCGAAACTGTCTCCTCCACCGGTTCCGTGGGTTGTGAGCCGTGCGGACTCATCGCGCAAAACGATGGCACCTGCGAAACAGGGCGGTGGCGCGCCGGCCAAGGCGAAAGACGGAACTCTGTCAGACCATCCGTCCGGTCACTCAGCGGATCTGCCAACGTCCACATTCAACGCTCTGGTCGATTTGAAGCGGGGCGCGATCCCGGCGACCGCGCAACAATCCGTGGCGCCGGTCGGTCCTACGGCGGCAAAGTCCCGACTGGGGGAGACCGTCGTTGTTCCGTTCTTTGGGAATAAACCGATTGTCATCCCTGCGCTGGAGCACGCTGCGACACCCAAGACAGATCATGGGACGGTGATCGGCAAGGCTTCGGATGCCTCAATCAGCACTTCTGGCTCGACCTCGCCCGCTGTTCCTGCAATCACCGCCAAATCGATTGCGCCGCCCCCGGAACCGATTGTTGCTACGGCCCATCCTGCGGTGCCTCCCCCGCCCGAGGTCAATGCGCTGCTTCATCCGATCGCCCCGCCAATCGCTCCGCCCCCCACGATGATTGCACCCGCTGATCGCGCGCGACCTGCGGTTACGACCCCTGTGACCCCCGGCATCAACACGACGGCGACGGCAGCAGCAACGACCCCGGGTACCACGACCCTGGCAACCATCGCCCATCCGGTGCAGACGGCAACTCATCTCGTGGCCGGGCCCTTGAACCCAAAATCCGAGATTCCGGTGCTCTCGCTGGTCTCACAACTCGGCGTTCTGGTGGCCCAGCTGCGGGATGAGAACGAGGCGTTGGCGCATCAGGTGGCGACGCTGCAGGCGACAACGACACGTCGTCTCGATACGTTCAGTCGCACCCTCCATCTCGATCAGGCGAAGAGCGCCCTGGCGCTGGCTGTGCAACCAGCCCAAGCCCCCCGCGCCGCCATCCATCCGCATGTTTTCCAGTCGCACAGCGCGGTTCCGGCCGGGACGATCTCGGCATCGAGCTATCGGATCATCGCGTCATCGCCCGGTGTCGCGATCATCTCGCGCGATGGCCGCTCCGAGGAGGTTTCGGTCGGCGATACCGTTCCGGGCGTTGGTCGCGTGCTGTCGTTGACCGAGGACGGCACGTCCTGGGTGGTCGAGACGACGCATGGCGTGATCCGCTAGGCGGGGAGGCGGGCGGTGCAGGGTTTTGTCAATCTGGCGGATGCGATCGGCAATGCGATCACGATCATCCTGCCGGCCCTCTGCTACATCGTTGGCAGCAGCCTGTTCATCCTCGGTGGCTACGGG
>NZ_JBMFGY010000298.1:0-2420 GCF_049977125.1 Acidiphilium sp.
GCGCAGAACCCGCCGTTGTTTGCGCTCTTACAGGATGACCGATGTCTTCCAACCTACGGAATGTATCAACCACTTTCGCGCCTGCGCGCATGACCTAGATCGAACATAAAAGACACTAACATATCGAATATCGATAATAGTAAAGAATGCCGGCGTTTATGTCCGTGATCGCCACAACTACTGTGATAAGTTAAAACAAAATAAAACTAAAAGTAGAACTGAAACCGATGTGTTGTCGGAGTCTTTTACATCTCACCGTTTGAGACGACCCAAGTCATTGATTCTGAATATCATCATTTTTGGAACGGTTTATGCATTGTGTTTAGGTGCGCCGTAGTTTTTACAGCGCTCATGGTCCTTGGTGATCATGGCTCTTCAGAAATGGGAGATAAAAAATGTCTAGGATTAAAAAATATCTGTTAGCCGGCGCGGTTGCCGCTCTCGGTTTAACCGGAATTGCACAGGCGGATATTTACAATCCGACCTGGTCAGTAACGGTATGGACCACAACGAATGGTACGATCGGTGGAGGCGACTTCATCAACGCCGCTGCAAGCCCGGCGCCATCGCCTTCGGATGCAATCGCATCGTTCACCTACTCCGGCCCGCTGAATTTCGACAATAGCAACGGCCAGAACCAATCAAATTTCTTCAGCGAGTTTTTCACCACGCCGAGCAATATCTCGGGGTACTCCAGTTCGACCTATAGTCAAGCGGCATTTCTCGGACTGACGATGAGTTCTTCGGGGACCAGCAATTATTCATACCTCCAATTCTCGCTCGAAGGTCCTCCAACCACCATCGCGTCGGGTACCAACGTCACGATCACTCATGACGATGGGGCCAGCAGCTACGCCAACAACACCACAGTAACATCATCCCCCGGCGAAACCTCTGCCGTCAGCGATACCGGCATGCTGCCGACCGGCGCACTGAGCAGCTTCGTCGTCGATTACGTCGAAGCCAACGGGGCACCATCAGTGCTCAAAGTGGACGTCCCCGAACCCGGTAGCCTGCTGTTACTCGGCACCGGTCTGCTCGCCCTCGGCCTGGTTCTCCGTCGGCGCCAGAAATTACTCTGATCCGTCTTGCTGATCGCAACTCGGACGGCCTCGCTCACCTGAGGCCGTTTTTTTGTCGTACTCTTGCCCGTGCCAGGGACACCGTTGCAAGGACATCCGTTCCAAGGACATGGCTCTAGCAGCCCGTCGGATTTGCGGCTTGTGTGAGCGGAAAATTCTGAGCCTTGGGGGTCTCAGGCCGCCTTGATGCGGACGATGCGCCTGCAGTTATCGGCGAGTGCCGTCAGCAGCCATTCTGTGGCCACGTTGTTGAGGCCGCGCAGGCGGAACCGGGTGAAGCCCATTGCGGCTTTGATGATGCCGAAGACTGGTTCGACGGTCTGTTTGCGCTTTTTGTAAGTGGCTTTGGCATCTTTGGTCTCCAGTTTGGCTTTCATCGCGATCCGCCATGGCTCTTTCACCTGCCGCGGCGTCTTGGGCTCTGGCGGTGGCCGGAAATCATAGGGGCGATGCAGCTGGGTTCGCCCGATCGCCACCAGTGGCTCGATCCCTTGGGCCTTGAGTGCGGCCACGGCCGCAGCACCGGCGTAGCCGGTGTCGGCCAACACCGTGGTGGGCAGTCCGATGCCCTGGCGCATCGCAAGAATGGTTTGGGCAAAGCTCGGCGCGTCGGCCGAGGTGGTGACGAGGTTGGTGGTCAGGATCAATTGCGAGCCATCGGCACACACGACCGCCTGGGCATTGTAGGCTTGGCGATATTCATGGGCGTCGGAGCGGCGCATCAGCGCGCTGTCCGGATCGGTCAGGTTGGTCTGGCGCGAAGCTGGTGGGTCGTCATCGGGAGGTCGAGGCGGCGCCCCACGTCGAGCTTTCTTCGCGTCATGGGCGGCCTTTCTGTCCTCATCGGCCGGGCGCTCAGCTGCGGCTTGCTCCTGAGCCTCCTTCTCAAGTCTGGCGCAGGCGGCATCGAGCTTCGCCTTCAGGGCTTCCCGCCTCGCGCGCCAGCAGCAGCACCTGTAGAAACGCCGTCTCGAAGGCCGCTTTGTTGGTCCGGCGAAAGACCGCGATCGTGTCGTGATCAGGATGGGTGTTGGCCGCGACGAAGCGCACACCGAGATCGCGATGCGTGGCGCGTTCAATCCGCCGTGACGAGAAGAGGCCGTTGGCATAGCTGTAAATCAGCAAAGCCAGCATCAGTTGCGGATAATATTGCGGCTTGCCGCCGGCCTGCTTGTTCACCTTGAACGAATGCAACGGCACTCGCTCCACAGCCGCCAGGATGAAATGCGCCAGATCATCCTCCGGCAGCCAGTCCTTCAGGTCAGGCGGGAGCAGAAACGCCTGCGTACGGTCAAACGGAATGAATGTCGCCATATCGACACTTTGACGCAAAAAAAA
>NZ_JBMFGY010000299.1:0-2418 GCF_049977125.1 Acidiphilium sp.
ATTGTGTCGGCCCGCTCATCGAGGGCACTAATCCCCCGGCGCTGGTGCCGGTGGCCGAGACGTATCTACGGCGGCACGTCCATGGCGTCTGGCCGGCCCATGCGGCCGATTGCGATTTCTTCCGTGATCCGGAGGAACAACGGGATCTGACTGCGAGCTATCGCCGCGTGGATCGGGAGCGTCCCGTGATCCGCGGGTTTGGCAGCGACGATCGACCTATCCGCGCCATGATATCGGGTTTCAGTCATGCGGAGGAGCGTCCACCGCTGGCCCGCCTGCTGATGCGCCTGATGGACGATGCGGGTTTGACGAGGATACCCCCATCACGGTTCCCGATCGGTGTCCCGGACCAATATCGCCAGCTGCGTGATGCCGCGCGAAAGACGATCCTCGCGGGCAAGGTGCGGGTTGGATCCTGGCTCGAGACGTTCGTGCCGCATTACAAGGATTTCTGCGGGCGCATCGAGACGGTTGCCCCGGAGAAATTTCCGGGCTCGCGGCCGCATGGTCTGTTGATCGGCATCGCGCAGACTGTGAGCGAGGGCATTGTCACCTTTCGAGGCGACGTGAGCATCGATGTGATGGGGCGGATTGCCGTGTTCGGCGAGCGGGAAGGGCATGGGCGGTTTCAGAGCGAAGACGAGCGACGTCCGCCGTATCTCGTGGCGGGGTTGGTGGCACGCCCCGCACCGGACGCGCCGGCGGGACTGCTGCGGATCTATGCCCATCCAGTTCTGTCGGCGGGCCGGCTGCTGCTCGTGGACAGCGATTATGAACGCCGCACGGCCCGTCGTCTGATGTCGGCCCAGATCTGGTTACTCAAGGCGAGAAACATCCTCATGACGATCACCAAGCCGCAGTTCGATATCGGCGGATCAGCGGCCACCGATGGGGAATCCGGGCAAGTCGAAGCGAGGGATGTCGATATCCCATCGGGGCCGCCGCTGATCCCTGATTTCGTGGTGAAGGCGCGGAAGGCAAACGGGGTCACTGCGACGGTCATCGTCGAGAGCATGGGCTATGACGATCATCGCTATGTCGAACGAAAATCCCGTCTCCACCCGCTGATGCGGGCGGCACTGGGCAATGCGCCCCTCGTCATTCACCAGTGTCACCGCGGTACCGGCGATCCGGATGAAGTCGATCGTGAACTGGGCAGGCAGGTCCTGCGGGCGATTTTCGACCAACTCGATTGATATCCGCCGACCTCGGATTGACTGACCGCCCAACTATCACAGTATCGTGATACGTCGGGAACGCCCTATCGCTGCCCGTTTGCATCTAGCGCGGGGAGACTGGAGGCATCCGCAGGAGGATTTGAGATGCTGATGCGACGGGCAATGGGACTGATTGTGACGACGGCGTTGACCGGTATCCCATGGATCGCGATGGCGACGACTGGGCCGCATTGTGCGGTTCTGCCAGCGCAGATCGCGGATCCGGGGAAGGGCAGGGGGGTTGGCACCCTGGGTGAGATGGCGCTTCCGAAGCCAGTCCTGCCGCCGGGCAACACGCCTCACGCCCTGCTCTCTCCCGCGATTCTCGCGTCTGCCGCGGCTCAGGGAAACGCGACGATGGTGGATGGTGCAGCTCCGACTTTCCTGACCGCGCCCCGGTCCACGCCTTTACCCCGGACTACGACGGCGTCGGCTCCGGAGTCTCCGACTACGATGCCGATCGCCCCGATCCAGAAGTCGCCAGCGAAGGTGTCGACCGACGCAGCCACCACTACGGATCATGACTTCGACGGACCGGCGACGCTGCCGTTGAAGCCGATCGACGCCGCTGCGATCGCGGCGTCGCCGGTGCTGACCCGTCTCGCGTCACATGGCGCCAAACTCTATGCCCTGGGCACCCGGCATGGGATGAAGGGGGTATTCGCGCGGAATGGCCGGTATTTCCAGGTCTTCTACGTCACGCCTGACGGCAAGGCGGCGGTCGCCGGCGTGATGTGGAATGCGTCAGGCCGGAATGTCACTCTGCGGCAGGTTCGTCGGGTTCCCGATCTCGTCCCACAGGTCAGAATCGGTAATGTCGGCAGCCATAAGGTGACCCGTCATGTCGCCTATCGCGTCGGGCCGGCATCGAACGGGCAAGCCGAACCGGCCCGGCGGACGGCGCCGTCGTCACTACCGGGTGGCTTGCCCAAGGGAACATTGTTCCAGGCGCTGGCGATGTCCGATCATGGAACGATCGGGCAGGCCGGAGCGCCGCGGGTCTGGATGCTGATGGATCCGCTCTGTTCCTATTCGATTGCGGCGATGCGCCGGCTTATGCCCGAGGTGAAGGCCGGCAAGCTGCGGGTCTCGGTGGTGCCGCTGTCGATCCTCGATTACGAGGATCACGGCATGAGCACGCCGGAGGTGTCGGGCTACGCTTAAATCTGAGAATTTCCTGGTAACGCGACTTTGCGTCATT
>NZ_JBMFGY010000300.1:0-2410 GCF_049977125.1 Acidiphilium sp.
ACGGCGAGTGCGTCTTCGAGGTCGAGAGCCAGACGATCCGGCTCGAGATGAACGAGCGCTACACCGAAACCAATTACTACGAATACGAGGTCTGAGGGAGGAAAACCGAATGGCTCACCCCTATCATCATTCGGTGTCGTCTGCCCGCACATGGGGCGGCGACCCGGCTGACTACCAGGCCATCCATGACTTCATGGATTCCAGCAAGGCGGCGATCGCCGATTTTCGTCACCGCGCGGCACTCCACCACTCCAGCGGCATCTTCATCGCCGAGCGCGTGTTCGGTCACGTTCTGACCAACAGCGCGGGCCGGATCGTCCCGGTCCGGCTCATCGCCGAACAGCACGTGAAGGAGGATCTCGGACGGATACCGAGTTTCGCGGACTGGGTGCGCGCGATCCGGCCGGAGGCCTGGATGGGGCCGCGCAGCGCACTCGAGCGCGACATTCTGGACGGGAGCGCGTCATGACCGAATATCTCGTGAAGATCGGCTTCTGGTTGCGCGCCTATGACAGCATCACGGTCGAGGCGAACAGCGATGTCGAGGCCATCGAGGCGGCGAAGAGCGCAGCAAAGGCTGCGATGGGGTCAGGAAGCCAGCCAGAACACATCGAGACCGATGAACGGCGCGAAGGGATCATCGCCTACATCGACCGGATCACTGCCGACGGCAAGGAACAGGTCATCGAGGCCGTCCCGTTCGACGATGACCGCATCCAACCGCCACCCGCCGGCTGATCGCCGGCTTTTCCCATCAACCCAACCGGCCCGGTCTCGCACCGGGCTTTTTCATTCCCGGAGCTATTCCCATGCCCGACTATCTCACGCGTTTTTCCTGCCGGCTCGATACCGGCTCGACCGACAATGCAGCCCGCGCCGTCCGGCTGTTCGCAGCCTACGAGCGTCTGATGGCGCGACACGACGATATCGCCTGCTTCGAAGTGGAAGCCGACCCGATGGAGGACTCGCCGGGCGGTATCTGGATCCATGATGGCGACGGCGCGGGAGACCCTGATCACGTCATCAACTACGTCCTCGCCTGCGCCAAACGCTTCAAACTCCGGGGCCGCTGGGGGTTCAGCTGGGGCTATGATTGCTCCCGGCCGATCCTGGATGCCTTCGGCGGAGGCGCCTGCGTTCTCGACCTCGGCACTGGCGAGATCATCGGCGATCTTCACTGCGGCGATTGGATCGACGAAATGATCCAGGCCGGCAGGCGCTTCATGATCTATTCATCGAATGAGGATCAGATGGGGCAGGGGGGTGGCTACTGGTCCAACGATGACGGTTGGGTGGATCTCGACAAGGCGACGATCTTCAATTGGGCGGAACGCAAGCGCTTCGAATTGCCCGCCAGCCTTGGCAACGACGCCGACTGGGTCGAGATCGACAGCAATGGACCGCCGTCCGCGGAAATTCATTTGCCAGCCGACGCCGCCCGGGCGCAAATAGGGTCGGTGCCATGACACGATCGATCCTCATTCTTGGGCTTGGCCTTTGCGCTGTCGTCTTCCTCTATGGCCGTGAGCGCGCGCCATCGGACCGGACCACCGCAGGGCCGGATATTACCCAACTGGTGCAGGCTGCCGACCGTCGCGCTGAAGCACAGGCAAGACAGCCCGGACAGGCGCAGACATCTGGTCTACCCACCACGCCGACCGCGGCGGTCGACAAGACCCTACCGCGCCATGCGGCCCAGATCACCCGCCTCGAGCAGGAATACCGCGACCATGCCGGATTCCGCCAACTGGTCGCCGACTACAACGCGGAGACCGGCCACCCTGATCGCGGCGTGACCGCCAGCCTCGAAGCGCTGGATCAGGACGCGGTCGCCGGCGCACCGGCCTTCGCGCTGTTCCGCACGGTCCAACCCCGTGCCGAAATCGCCCGCGCCCTCGATCGCCATTGGCGCGATGAGCGTGAGCGGCGAGATCACGACACACCCGTCCCGTAACTGCGTGATTGTGACCCGGACGTTTCGGTCCTGATCCGCGACTGATCCAACATCCTAACCCTGCCAGCGCGCCCCTCGTGGGCGCGTTGGCGTTTCTGGACGCCGCACCGGCGCGTCCATGGAGATCCACCATGCCCGCACGATTGAACCCAGCGCCCGACAAAGCGCTTGAACGCCCGCGCATCGTCCGCCCCGGCGATGATAATTTCCCAACGACCGCGGCGCTACGCACCCTGCTGCGTGACCGCGGCATGATCGAAGAACCTGATTCACCGCCAGCGACGATCGGCCCTGCCCCAGCCTTGCGATCGTCCGGCCCGAGAGCACCGCAGTTCACCCTTGGTAAGACCCAGCGCGGCACGCTCGATGTCGATCTGGCCCGGCTGATCGCGTACAAATGCCTGATCCAGGGATCGGCCGGCGCCGGCAAGTCGATGGCACTCCGCCACATCATCG
>NZ_JBMFGY010000301.1:0-2408 GCF_049977125.1 Acidiphilium sp.
ATGGTAGGTTTTTCTGAAATAGGTCCGAAAAGCGTTCATTGGTGGCGAGAATTCGGCATTCCTTCGCCAGGCAACGCCGACGTCCATTGAGGGTATGGGATCGGAAACTACGACTGTTTCGATGCGTTTCCCCTCGAGTGACCAGGGACGGTGGACCATATCGGAAAGGATCGCTACACCTTGGCCGTTGGCGACGAGAGAGCGAACCGCCTCGACCGAAGAGGTCCGCAGCTTTACGGATGGTTGGAATGGAGACCTACTCCAGTATTTGAGGGAGCTATGTGCCGCTTCGTCAACGGTCAGCATGATATATGGTTCGTCGGAAATCTCGCGCAGGCCTACCGACTCACGATCAAGGAGGGGGTGACGGGCAGGCAGCCACAATCGACGTGCCGAGCTGAGTAATGTTTCGGTAGTTAGTGAGCTGTTTAGGATATTTGATGTCAGGAGGACAGCGATATCATATCGGTTTGCAAGCAAACCTTCCTCGATCGATTCCCTACTCATTTCGGAAAGCCGAATGTCGAGCCTTGGAAACATTCTACGAATTCTTTCGAGATGGTACGGAAGAAAATAGCCGATTACTGTGTAGGTCGCTGCTACTGTCAGGGTTCCCTCCAGATCCCGTGTCTCTACGCTCAGTTTTGTTGCCTCGTCGATCTTGCCCAGAATATCATACGCGTGAGACAGAAACTGCCGGCCAGCGGTTGTCAGTTCCATACCTTGTTGGGTGCGATCAAACAGGTCGAGACCGACAATGAGCTCCAACTCCTTGATCGCTGTGGTCACCGCCGACTGCGAGATTGAGAGTTCCGTGGCCGCCCGGGACACGCGGCCGATTTCCGCGGTGGCCACGAAATAGCGGATCTGCCTTAGAGTTAGCGACATCGTGGCTTATCCTTCCCGTTCAGATATTAAGATAATTGGCCGTCAATGATCTGAATTAGCAAGGGTCCGCTCAATCCGCTGTATCCCCATGGGTTGAGCGAGGTACGAAATTCCCCGGGTGTGATGCCCCTATCGGGATGATATAGCGGCGTCACGTTCTGAAAAACAGATAATCAGATTTCGATAATTGTATTATCCAATGTCCGCTATGCTCCCTAAAGTGAGGAGTAAGTCGTAACGGAGCTACGCAAATATGTCGCTCCATTCACGGAGGAATGGCGTGGAACGAGGATTCGTTGATATAAATTGTGACTTGGGCGAATCTTTCGGACGGTGGCGTGCGGGGGATGCTGATGACGCGGACCTGATGCCGCTTATCAGCTCGGCGAACATAGCCGCAGGGTTCCATGCTGGCGATCCCAATCTGATGGACCGCACGGTGAAGCTCGCAGTAGATCACGGCGTTGGGATTGGAGCGCACCCCGGCTATCGTGACCTGCAGGGCTTCGGAAGGCGCACTATCGCTGGCACGACGCCGGAAATCATCAACGACGTGATTTACCAGGTGGGCGCTCTGCGGGAGTTCGCTCGTCGGCACGGAGCGGTGCTACGGCACGTCAAGCCTCATGGCGCGCTTTACATGGAGATGGCGATCAACAGCGACCTGTCACAGTTCTTTGTCCAGTTCATGCGTAAGGCGGCGCCTAACGCTTTTATCTACTGCATGGCCGGGTCGGAGACTGAACGTCTCGCCCGCGAGGCGGGGCATCCTATCGTGCGTGAATTCTATGCTGACCGAGATTATGATGAATCCGGTTCAATCGTGTTTACCCGCGACCAGATTAGACTAGACCCTGCCTTCGTCTCAGAGAAGGTCCTACGGGCTTGCAAGGAAGGCCGAGTGCGCGCGGTGACCGGCCGCGACATCAATATCGAATTCGAATCCATCTGCTTTCATTCTGATACACCTGGGTGCTTCGAGCTGGCGTCACGAATGCGCGAGGTACTCGTCGCGGGAGGCATCCGTATCGCCCCAGTTTCGGAAAGTACAACGCCTTAACAACGGATTGCGACGGAGCATTTTCATGAGCAGGATTGAAATAAAGTCCCCTCTTCCTGGTACGTTCTATCGCCGTCCTGCGCCCGACAAGCCCGACTTCAAGAAAGAAGGGGAGGATGTAGAGCCGTCGGATACGATCGGGCTTGTCGAAGTGATGAAAACGTTCATCGAGGTGCATGCCGGCGTCACCGGCAGGGGGATTGTCTTCCTCGTCGATGACGCGGAGGCGGTCATGGCTGGCCAAGTGATTGCCGAGGTTGGGGAATGACCATCCGATCGCTCCTGATTGCCAACCGCGGCGAGATCGCCGTGCGGATCAATCGGGCAGCGAAATCGCTCGGAATGCGGTGCGTGCAAGTCCATTCGGACGCCGATACCGACTCGCTCGCTGTGCGGATTGCAGACGAGGCGGTGAATATCGGACCACCACCGGCCGCCAAGTCTTACCTCAATATTGCCG
>NZ_JBMFGY010000302.1:0-2407 GCF_049977125.1 Acidiphilium sp.
TCAAAAGCAGCATGAGGAACGAATAAAGCCCTCCACAAAACTCGGGAGGATTCAGTTTTGGGCCATTCTCCAGGTCGGCGAGGGCGTGCAGCGCGTAGGTCTTCCATAGGTTTTCCTGGACGCGACGGGAATAGACGATGTCCTGTTCGACGAAGGCAGTACGCGCCTCCGGGCTGAGGTCGTCGTAGACCAGATAGCCGTCGCAGATTGTGGTCTGCGAGCCGAGCGCGGGTTCGCGCTCACAGTAGAACCAGCAAAGCTCCGGCCAGAACGGACTGTTGCCGTTCTCGCAATGGAGCCCGACAGGTCCGGTGCCGGCATCGACCTTCTGGGCGGTGTCGCCATTGAAACTGCGGGCGGGGTCGATGCTGAGACGGCTGCTGGTCTGGCGGACCAAATGCGAAAAGGCGTCGATATTGGTATCAAAGTCGCGCAGGACGAGATAGCCGTGCCGTGCGAGCAGGTCGATCAGGGCGTCGCGGCCGATCGACGTAATCTCGATCGGCTCATGGGCGGCGACGATGACGCCGGAGTGTTTGGTATGTGTTACGATGTTGAGCATGGAGGATCTCCTACTAGTTCGATGAACTGACGAATTCTTCGACGGCGTCGCGGCGGGGACGGCCGGTCACAGTGAACAGGCGCTTTCGCGCTTCGGGCGAGTCGGGTACCAGGATCGGATCGACGACACGCTCGATTTCGGATAGATGCATCTCGGCAAAGACCCGTATCGCCTGACCGATCTCGTGGGGGTTCATATCAGCCCGGCATAAGAATATCCCGGACAGGAACTGGTACCGATCGCCGAACACGACGACTTCGGCCACGCCGGACACCGATCGGTAGCGCGACTCGAGCCATTCGGGGGAGATATTTCGGCCGTTGGAGGTGATGATCAGGGTCTTGCGCCGGCCGGTGATCGAGACGTAGCCATCTGCATCAATGGCGCCGAGGTCGCCGGTGTGGAGCCAGCCGTCCTCGTCCAGGCTGCAGCTGCTCGGATCGGCGCCGCTGTAACCGGCGAACAGGGAGGTGCTGCGCAGGCACAGTTCCCCGTCCTCAGATAACTTGATCTCGACATGGGGCAGAGGCTGGCCAACGGTGCCGATGCGATTGGCGCCGCGCCGATTCCAGGTCGCCACCGAGCTTTTTTCGCTCAGGCCGTAACCTTGATAGACGGGGATCCCCCAGTCCGCCAGCGTGTGCAATATGGCCGGATCCAGCGGCGCGCCGCCAGCGGCCAAGAACGGCGAACGCTCCTGGCCGAACACGTGGCGGACCACCGTTGACCGCACGGAATCAGTGACGGGAACGGCTGCCACCTCACCGCCCTTCTCGGCGATGGCCTCCACCATGGCCGGAGTCAGCGTCAAGGCGGAGGGCCGGGCGTGCTTTATCAGGTCAAGGCGGTCGCTCGCCCGTACGTCGGGTGAACCTATCGGCGGCATGGATACCGGCGGCAGCAATACGGCGCCGCCAGAGGAGAACGGCATGTACAGGCCGGTGACTTGTTCGATTAGCAGGCTGAACGGCACGAGTGAGAGATAGCGCCTGTAGTCGTGCTCGTCGGCACAGGTCCACAACGCGTCCAGCAGGGCGTCCAGGCCGTGCCGCCTGATCCGAACGCCTTTCGGGCGGCTCGTCGTGCCGGACGTATGGATGACCTTGCAGATGCCGTCGGCATCGGCTTCGGCTAGCGCGGGCAAAGGCTTCGCGTGGAGGGCATCGTGTTCGCCAAGGTTGAACGTGACTTCGACTGGAAGCGGCTGGTCTGAGTGTGCACACCAGGTCGCCAACTGGGCGGACCCGGGCTGGTCGGTCAGAACGATGGCGCAGTGCTGCAACAGATGGGCAGCCTGCTCGGCGGAGAATGCCATCGGTACCGGCACCTCTATCAGGTCGCCTAGCAACAGCGCCAGATCGGCGACGATCCACTCCGCGCTGTTACCCATGGCGAGCCCGACGTGGGTGCCGGCCTCGAAATGCAGACGCAGCCGGCTAGCCAGGTGAAGAGCCGCATTGAGCATGTCACCGTAGGTCAGGATAGTCATCTCCCGACAACCGGTTTCGTCAAGCCCGATGACTGCCGGGGTGTCGGGGTTAGACTCTACATGTTGGACGATACGGGCCAGCAGCTTCATGCCACGGCCTCTTGCGGTACCGGGCTTGGGGAGGTACTGGATCCGGCTCCCGCGCCGAGCAGGTTGGCGAATACAAAACGGCCGCAGTGGTTGCTGAACAGGTGTCCACATTCCTGAAGCGGAATGATCCCGGTCAGAGGCGAATTATCGTAATAGCTGCCCCAGCGTTCGCGTTCGCCTTCCGGAAGTCGTGCCGAACAGGCCTCGGTCAGGGCTATGAACGGGATATGGTGATAGTCGAGCAGCTTGCGCAGACCCGCCGTGGT
>NZ_JBMFGY010000303.1:0-2402 GCF_049977125.1 Acidiphilium sp.
GTGTGACCGCAACCGTGCCCTATCGCTACGGCGAGATCGACGTGCTGCTCGGATTCATGCTGATTGCGGCTGAAGCGCACGGGGCGATCGCCATGGCTGTCGGGCAACTCGCCAATATCAAACCGACTGATCGCCGGCCACCGCGACTTCCCGACGACCCGTCGGCCCTTCCCCGCGTCGACATCTTCATCCCGACCTACAACGAAGATCCGGAGATCGTGACCACAACCATGATTGCCGCGACCCAGATGCGCTACCCCGCGGACCGGTTCCGGGTTTTCATCCTCGATGACGGCGGCACCGATGCCAAATGTGCGCAGCTTGGTGAAGCCGGCACCGCCGCCCGGGCCCGGGCGGCTCTACTCCAACACCAGGCCGCGACATACGGTGCGACCTACATGACGAGGTCGGAGAATAGTCACGCGAAGGCGGGGAACCTGAACGCCGCTCTCGCGCGCACTGACGGGGAACTGGTTCTCGTTCTCGATTGCGATCACGTGCCCACCGAGGATTTCCTTCGTCGCACTGTTGGCTTTTTCCTCGAAGATCCAAAGCTCTTCCTTCTTCAGACACCTCACAACTTCGTAACTAGCGACCCGATCGAGCGGAACCTCCGGACCCATCGGATCATGCCGGCAGAGAACGAGCTGTTCTACGCGGTGACGCAACCGGGTCTCGACTCCTGGGGCGCAGCATTCTTCTGTGGGTCTGCTGCGGTGCTGCGCCGATCAGCGCTCGATGATATCGGTGGGATTTCTGGCCGAACGATCACCGAGGATGCCGAGACCACCATCAAAGCTCTGAGCCGCGGATGGAAGACAGCCTTCTACAACCGGCCGATGGTCTCCGGCCTGCAGCCTGAGACCTTCACGGGGTTCGTTATCCAGCGCACGCGCTGGGCCCAGGGGATGATCCAGATATTCATTCTGGAGAATGTCTGGCTCAAACCTGGGCTGACCTTTATGCAGCGCCTGCTTTTCACCAACTCTGCGTTCTTCTGGCTGTTTCCAATTCCCAGGATGATTATGCTGGCGATGCCACCGGCTTTCCTGCTGTTTAATATGCGGATCGTCGATACCACGCCCACTGAAATTCTTGTTTATGCTGTGCCGTATTATATCGCAACAATCATCAACAGCCAGTACTTCTTTGGTCGCGTGCGATGGCCGCTCTTTTCGCAGGTCTATGAGACGGCCCAGTCGGTTTTCCTCACTATTGGTGTCTGGTCAGCGATCCGCCATCCGACACGACCAACTTTTAAGGTCACGCCTAAGGGGGAGATTCTCGGATCCGACTTCATCTCTGCCCTGATCAAGCCATTCTACGTCTTAGCAATTGTCAACTTTCTGGCACTTGTTGTAGGCACATGGCGACTGCTGACCGAGCCACGCTTGATCGCTACTCTGCTGTTTGTGGGGCTGTGGGCATGTTTCGACGCACTGATACTGGTCACTGTAATTGGAGCGTTGAGCGAGCGCCGCCAAACACGGCTACACCCTCGCGCCGAGCGGAGGGAGCCGATACGGATCCGGATCAACGGGGGCGTTTGGTATAGGGCTAAGACGCACGATCTTTCCCGCTACGGCGCCAGCATCTTTGTGCCGCCCGATCTCGGGGACGTCGCGGTCGGCGATTCCGTTGAGGTCGATTTTGTGATTCGCAAGCAGCACCTCATGGCGCGGGTGCGCGACATCAAAAGCTCTGCTGGACATACGAGGATTAGTCTGCGCTACGCCTTCGAAGGCCCCGAGTCCCAGCGTCTCGCAGTCCGCCTAGCGTTCGGTGACAGCGCAACTCTCGCGGGCCACGTAGCTAGGCGCCGAACTGGGCTGGGGCTTATCAAAGCAGCCGGCTTCTTGGTCAGCGTCGCGGCAAGCAATTTTTTCAGACATATCGGTGTGGCATGGCGATATGGGCAAGAAGCGCAATGATAAAGGTGAAAATCCGTGGTGCATAATCGGGAAAAGATCCGCGATGTGCACCGTTAGCCTACCCCGGGATTTTCGGATTGAGAAGGGCGTTAATGCAGGGCTGTGCAATGCTAACGCGGATGTGATCGGAGTTGGGGCGGCGAGGGCAAGAAGGACGATTCCCCTGCGGGGATTTGTCTGAACCGACCTTTCCCACGCCCGAAGATGCGGTCGATCCGCCCGACGGCGCGACGTTGTCGGAGGTGCTGGATACGCTGTCCCTTCCGACGAGCCCTCCGTAAGCGCTGCCCGCTCGGGAGCATTCCTGAACGGTCAATGACCAGTTCTCGCCCTTGATGTCGTGGACGATTGCCGATCCGGACCATGTCAGGAGCGTCGGCACTA
This sequence comes from Acidiphilium sp., assembly GCF_049977125.1. Taxonomy (NCBI): domain Bacteria; kingdom Pseudomonadati; phylum Pseudomonadota; class Alphaproteobacteria; order Acetobacterales; family Acidocellaceae; genus Acidiphilium; species Acidiphilium sp. Next base: position 2,316 of record NZ_JBMFGY010000303.1, read on the forward strand.
CCAGACAGGGGAATCGGGTGAAGGGGTTACGGCATAGGCGCTAAAATAGGTTGCGGACGGGGTATGTGATGTGAGGTTGTCGCTTTC
>NZ_JBMFGY010000304.1:0-2393 GCF_049977125.1 Acidiphilium sp.
ACGGGTAATCTACGGGTAGATTGATGCATGGGTTATTGCACGAATATCACAGAATTTTGACCTGTTTCCGGCGAAAGTCTTCTGCATGCATCAAACCCTGGTTTTATGCAGGCAGAAGACCGCTGCGACGATAGTGTGTTGATTTTCCTGAAATCGGTGCCGCCTTTTGGCGCTGAAACGTACTTTCGGTTCCGTTGCTACCGGACCTCCTGGCACTACGGATCAATCAGGATGATCCCAGGAGGCATGCACCGTCATCGGCTCTCGTCGCGATGACCGCCACCATTACCACCGCATCACCGGATCACTGATCTATCCACCCGATCGCGGATGATTCCCCGTATCAATTGATCCCTCCCCTTCAGACCTGACGCCCAGAAAACTTACGTTCGTGTCCGGACCCCGTTAAGGCAATTGATCGACACCTTCAGAACTGCCGGAGACGATGCTGCCGTGGTCCTTGATATTATCCTCTATCTCCTCGCAGGTGCCTCCGCGGGCTTCCTTGGCGGCCTTCTCGGCATCGGGGGTGGTCTGTTGATCGTTGCCGCTCTCACTCTGACGTTATCAAGATCGGGCGTTCCCGCCAGCGAAATCATCCGGGTTTCGGTCGCAACCGCGCTTGCCGGCATGACGTTGACCTTCGTGTCCTCGACTATCGCCCATCTCCGCAGCGGCAACATCCTTGGGTCAACCTGGGTCCGACTGACACCGGGTCTCGTGCTCGGTAGCATCATCGGAACCCATCTCGTCCAATTCGTGAGCGGTCTGGCGTTACGTCTGATCATTACCTGTTTCTGTGCGGTCGCAGCCTGGCGCATGGCGTTTGTCGCCCCGCTTCGAGCCCCTGAATCCGGGCATATCCCCCGCTCACTCTGGTTATTCCCATCTGGAATTGGGATCGCGACGATTTCCTCCATGGTGGGGATCGGGGGTGGGTCATTGACCGTACCGGTCCTCGTTCATCTCGGCGTCAAACCCGTGCGCGCCGTCGGCACCAGCGCTGCCTGCGGATTGGTGATCGCCGCGACCAGCGCGGCAAACGACATGCTCACGCTGCATCCCCACTCGCATACCTTGCCCTGGGGCACGATCGGTTACGTCTACGTGCCGGCCGCGATCGCGGCCTCAATCGCTGCGATGGCGACAGCACCGATAGGTGTCTATGTCGCCAATCGGGCCTCCAGCTTGGCATTGAAACGCAGCTTTGCGCTGTTCCTCTTCGTCATCGGCATCGTGATCGCGGCCGGCGGATAATCTGGCCCCTTGGTTTCGCCGTGTATGCGTCACTACTTCGCCAGACTGCACCAATCACGCCATGCCTGAGTCAGTTTCGATTCTGTTGCTACTGGCCTACATTCCCTACTCATCCCCAATCTGATTGCGGGGAAGGTAGACATATTAATGTCTCATAACTAGAAACGCCTCATAAGTAGAAATTATGATAACATTATTTCATCATTCTTTATATAATCACTCTTGGCGTTGTAATTTATAAAACTTTTTAATAATTGAACGAAAGAGTTTCGAACATTCTGGTCATCGATCATTGCAAATGACCTGATTAATTCAGCTTCATCATCAGCTACTATATGATCACGATCCCCATTATCAGACTTTCTATTAAAAATAGATTCTATTCTGTTTTTAAGAATATCTATGTTGTCTTTACTATTGATATTCTTTTCCTGATTGTCTGCAAAAAGATATAAAATAGATACTCCAAGAATAATTGATATCTTGTATAAGTCCCAACCACAGATGTGCTGTCTACCAGATTCATACTTTTCTATTTCAGCGTTTGCCACGTCAAGCCTCTCAGCAACATAGTCCACGCTCATGCCGAGCCGTATTCGTTCCTGCCTGATCCGTGAACCAAGATGAACGTCCAAACGATTTGGAATTGTACTAGAATACTCTAGTTTTCTAGCTTTTTCTCTTGTCATAACACCAATCTCTTCGCTTTAATCCGAACCGTTCTGGTATTTTTTATTCTAACATTCACCTTTTATATGTATGGTATATTTCAAGAAGACAATTCCATTCTTCAAAATAATCGCATTACTCGATATAATTCTAAGAACAGCATTAATTCTTATTCAAAAGAAACAAATTATCATCCGTGCCAGCCTTGTCTTATTTTTCATATAACGTATCTATAATTAAGTCATTCGCTTCCAGAGACATATAATTGTGCTCAACCTAAAAATCAATGTCACAACAATCGCATAACATGACGTCACTGTGGGATCGGCACGCCTGAAGGTTTCGACACCAAATAAGCATCATGCAACAACCTCATGACGGATCAGGGCGATCCCGACGTCTCCGCCAGTGACGGACCCGGAGATCCCGAATCCGGTGTCTCAAGGGCGGTCTCCTGAGCAACCATC
>NZ_JBMFGY010000305.1:0-2365 GCF_049977125.1 Acidiphilium sp.
GGGCGCCGGTCCGCAGTCTGCGCCCGGAGATGGCTGGCTGATACCGGTGTAGGAGAACGCGGAATAATCATTCCGATAGGCGTCGATCACGCGAGAGTCATTGGCTTTATGCCTTGATTTTTGCCATAATCGCTTTGTGCCAATTGACCCTGCATCCCTGCCCGATGACCCGGCGATCCTCCGTGAATTGGTTGCCAATTCAGAGATCGAGATTACCGGCCTGCGTGCCGAGATCGACAAATTGCACCTGCTGATCGCCAAGCTCAATCGTCACCGGTTCGGCCGCCGTTCCGAACAACTCGATCCCGATCAATTATCGCTCGCTATTGAGGATCTCGAGCAGGCCCAGGGCGCCGGGGATGCCGCTGCCGACGCCGTGATCGATGCGATGGCAGAGCAATCTGGGGCAGGGCAATCTGGAGCCGACAAACCCCCGCGCAAACGTCGCCAGCGCAATCTCGGTGATCTGCCTGCAAGCCTGCCGCAGATCGAGGTGATCGTCGATCTCGATAACAAAACCTGTTCCTGCTGCGGCGGCACGCTGCATCAAGTCGGCGAGACCGTGACCAAGATGCTCGACATGGTGCCGGCGATCTTCCGGGTGAAGGTCATCCGCCGACCTCGCTATGCCTGCGATGCCTGCGACACGCCGATCGTTCAAGCACCGGCACCGCCACGCCCGATCGATGGCGGCATGGCAACCGAGGCGCTGGTCGCGCACGTTCTGGTCGGCAAGTTCGTCGATCATTTGCCCCTTTACCGGCAGGCGCAGATCTTCGAACGCCAGGGGATCAAGCTCAACCGTTCAACACTCGGCGATTGGGTCGGGCGGGCCTGCTGGTGGCTGAGGCCGGTCAACGATGCCATTCTTGCCCATGTCTTTGCCCAGACCAAGGCATTCGCCGACGATACCGTGCTACCGGTGCTCGATCCCGGACGCGGCAAAACCAAGTCGGGCCGATTATGGTGCTACGCAGTCGATGATCGACCCTGGTGCGGACCAGCACCACCAGCCGCCGCCTTCATCTACGCGACCGACCGGAAAGGTGAGCATCCGGCTGCGCATCTGGCGAAGTTCCGAGGCGTTCTGCAGGTCGATGGTTATGCCGGCTTCGGGGCGGTCGTCAAAGAGCGCGTCGATGACCAGATTGCGCTCGCTTTCTGCTGGACCCACGCACGACGATATTTCTACGAATTCCATGCCTCGACCCAATCGCCGATTGCAGCCGAGGCTCTCGCCCGTATCGCACAGCTCTATGCGATCGAGGCTGAGATCCGTGGTCAGCCCGCAACAACACGGCAGTCAGTGCGGCAGGCAAAATCCCGACCACTCATCGAGGCCCTGCACGACTGGCTGAATGCGCAACTGGCGCGCATCTCCAAAGGTTCGGACCTCGCCAAGGCGATGCGCTATACGCTGCGCCATTGGACAGGTCTGACCCTATTCCTCGATGATGGTCGCATCGAGCTCGACACCAACACCGTCGAGCGTGAAATCCGCCGAATTCCCCTCGGACGAAAGAATGCCCTCTTCGCGGGCAACGATATCGGCGCCGAGCATTGGGCCCTGATGGCAACCTTAATCGCCTCGGCAAAACTAAACGACGTGGAACCGCTCGCCTGGCTCACCGACATCCTCGAGCGCATCGTCTCCGGGCGAACCAAGGCCACCGAAATCGACAGGCTGCTTCCATGGCACTGGAAGGCTGATCACGCCGTAACCGATATCGTTCAAGCCGCCGCGTAGTCGCGCTATCCGCCTCGTTCAATAAGGTCAGAGAAACGACGCTTACTCCCGGTCCATGGCCGCAACCTGATCGTTTACGGCGAGAATGGCGCCGGCAAATCCTCCATATACAAGGCGCTCCGCGACCTGTTCGCCCGGCGTCCGCGCCGCGACGCTTTGAAGAGCAATGCCCATGTCCACGCGCTCGACTCGCTTCTGACGCCGCGCGTTACCGTCACCTTCAATGATGGCAAGCCGTCGCTTGAATGGACGGAAACGCGGCATCCTGGCCTCCCGACGGCGGACCCGCGCGTCGCGCTGGCGGCGTTGCGCAGTTCCTTCCTCGACTATCACGCGCTCCTGGAAACCAACGCCTTCCATGGTCAGCACCGTCCGAACCTGTTCGACCTCGCCATCGAAACCCTGCTCGCCGATTTCGCCGACGCTACATCCGGCAAGACCCTCGCCGAGCGCTGGACGGAGACCAAACGCGCCAGGCCGCACGTCCATAGCTCGAACACTAACTATCTGACCCACGTCGAGGCGGCCTGCGCGGCCTTCAACGCCGGCCTGGAAGCAGCGCTCGATGCCATGCTGCCGATCATCAACACCCTACTTGCCGATCTCGGCCGTCACGAA
>NZ_JBMFGY010000306.1:0-2312 GCF_049977125.1 Acidiphilium sp.
CGTTATGGCGATTAGGCAGCATCTAAAATATGCCCCTCCAGGGTCTTGGGATGGGCTATTTATGTGGATACCCGCTTAAGTTGTTGCCGAAATTCAAGACTTTTGAGCCGGAATATCGTACAATTCCCATATGAAACCTGACCGTATCATTCAGAGGATTGCCGAGTGGGTGCAAAACCGGCCAGAGATTCAAGCCGCTGCGCTAGTGGGTTCGCAGGCGCGTGGTATGGCGCGGCCGGAATCGGATATTGACCTTGTCTTGTTGGTTACTGCGCCCGAGACATTCAAACTAGATGTAGGTTGGCTGCATGAAATTAACTGGGGCGTGATTGGCACGCGCCCGACCCTGTGGGTGGATGAGGATTACGGCGCGCTATGGTCACGCCGCTTATGGCTTGAGCCTGATGGCGACGAGATAGAATTTGGGTTTGCTTTGCCTGCATGGGCTGAGACGAGGCGCATTGATCCAGGGACCCGGCGCGTGATTGCCGATGGGTGCCGCATTCTTCACGATCCGCAAGGACTTTTTAGCCGTTTGTGCATCGCCGTCTGCGAGCAAGTGGCTTAGGTTACTTCCAGAAATCAAGACTTTCGGTAAGCTGGCTTGCCCTTGTCGAATCAAAGGCTTACACTTTCCGTAAGGTATGACCGGAACAGACCGCCCTTCCCGCCTGATCGGGTACGCCCGAGTCAGCACCTATGGCCAGACGCTCGATGCACAGCTTGAGCAGTTGAAGGCGGCCGGATGCGCGAAGATCTATCGGGAGAAAGTGACCGGAGCGCGGCCCGATCGCCGCGAGCTGTTGAAGCTGCTCAAATACGTGGGGGCTGACGATGTGGTGATGGTGACGCGGATCGATCGCCTGGCGCGCTCGACGTTCGACCTGTTCGCGATCGTCAAGCAGATCGCCGACGCCGGGGCACGGTTCCGCTCGTTGGCCGAACCGTGGGCCGATACCGGCACGAGCACCGGGCGGCTGATGCTGGCCGTGCTGGGTGGTCTGGCCGACGTTGAGCGTGATCTGATCCGTACCCGAACGGCTGAGGGCCGGAGCCGGGCCAAGGCACGCGGGCAACACATGGGCCGCCCTCCGGCCCTCACCCCACAGCAGCAGGACGAAGCCCGGCAACGTCGGGTCGAGGGGGCCACGTTGAAGGAACTGGCGCTCAGCTATAATGTTGGGATTGCAACGATAGCTAGGCTATCTCGCCATACTCATGCCGTCCGCGCGCCAACGTGACCCGCTCTAGGTAAGATAATCGTATGGCTCTGTTGGAATACCCTGGCGTCAAAACCCTTCCAAAGTATGAGGGGGCATTTCTTCGGTTCATGAACCCGTTATTGGATGCAATGCGCGAGAAGGGCGGTCAAGCGCGCCCCCGTGAAATCTATGATGCAATCGCACAGAATCTCAGTCTTTCCGAGGAAGAACGGACGGTCACGAACAAGAATGGATATCCACGGTTCGAAAATCAGATTGCGTGGGCGCGCTCATATTTGGTCAAAACTGGCTATCTGGACTCTCCCTCCCGAGGAGTTTGGAGGCTTACAGATAAGGGTAAAGATGCTCAGCTTGACGGACCTGATATCGATTTGATTTGGCGGCGTGTTATGGAAATGAACGCGCTTGCTAAGGCAAAGGCCGGCACGGAGATGGCGGTCGCAATCGACGCTGTTCCGGGGCGCGAGACCTTCATTAAGGACGAGGACGATGAGATCATTGCGCCATCGCCACAAACGTCGCCTTATAGTGATCACCGCCCATCATTGATAACCTTAATCGGAAGCATGACGCCTGCTGGCTTCGAAGATTTCTGTTCGGAACTTCTCGCCCGTGTGGGGGTGGAGGATGTTCTGACGACGAGGCACTCCAAGGATGGCGGCATAGATGGCACGGGTCGTTTGCGGATCAACGAGTTCGTGTCTCAGCCAATAGCCTTTCAAGCCAAGAAATATGATGTCTCCGGTCGTAAGGTATCATCGGAGGAGGTGCAGCGTTTTCGAGGAGCTATAGGCGGACATATTGCGAAAGGAATTTTCTTTACAACGACGACATTTTCCGAGGATGCGAGGCGTGAAGCAAGGGCGCTCGGAAAAATTGAAATTGAGCTTGTGGACCTCGATCGAATATTAGAGATCTGCGAGACTTACGAAATCGGGCTGATAGAACAAAAAATTCTCGTTACTGAGCCGTCTTTTTTTGAGCGTTTCCGACGTTAGAGACGGCTTTCCATAACACCCGTTCTCATACCGTCCGGAAAGCGGTCCATTTCTCGACACACCCCCCTGTGAGACGGAAAGGAATTTGGGA
>NZ_JBMFGY010000307.1:0-2311 GCF_049977125.1 Acidiphilium sp.
AAACGCCACCAACGTATCCCTTCCTAGCCTATTCACAAACCTCAAAGAACAAAACTGACATTGCGGTTTGACCCGCTCCGTCGGTCGCCGCCTCATCAGCGGTGAATTGGCTTCTACGCGCCGAGCCCGCGCCTGTCAACGGCCGCAGATGGGGATAGGGCCGTTTTGAAAAAGTGTTTGAATTAGAGAGATTTTTTGGAGATAAGCGGGTTTTAAATTTCGATTTTTCCCCGCTTGGGGTCTCGCAATTCCGCCATGACCGTGACGCATGTCGAATGGGAACCTGATCGTGTCCCACCGCGTGGTGTAGGAGCGGTGTCCTGAGCAGCATTGGCTGCATGGTCAGGCTGCCAGTTCTGTCATTTTGACGAGCGCAGTATCGCTCGTTTGGGCGATGGTTTCCAGTGTCATGTATCGGGCGCGCTGTGTTGCCCATTCGTCATTCTGTTCAAGCAAGAGTGCTCCGATGAGCCTGACGACGGTGGCCTCGTTGGGGAAGATGCCGACGACATCGGTGCGGCGTTTGATCTCACCGTTGAGCCGTTCAAGCGGGTTGGTGGAATGGATTTTGGCGCGGTGCTGGGCGGGTAAGTCCATGTAAGCGAGGACGCCGGTCTCGGCTTCGTCGAGCAGGCTAGCGAGTTTGGGCGGACGCGGGCGCATCTGGTCGGCGACGTCGCGCCACTGCTTGCGTGCGGCTGGGGCATCGTCCTGCGCAAAGGCGGTGCCGACCCAGGCTGAGACGACGCGCTTTTGGGTTTTGCCGGCATGGGCGAGCGCGTTGCGCATGAAGTGGACGCGGAAACGTTGCCAGGTGGCGCTTAGTACCTTTGTAATCGCGGCCTTCAGCCCTTCATGCGCATCCGAGATCACCAGCTTCACCCCACGCAAACCCCGACGGGCTAGGCTGCGCAGGAACTCCACCCAGAACGGCTCGGCCTCGCTATGGCCGGTGGTCATGCCCAGCACCTCACGCCTGCCGTCGGTATTGACGCCGACGGCGACAATCACGGCCACCGATACGATGCGGTGGTCGCGCCGGACTTTGATATACGTGGCGTCCAGCCAGACATAGGGCCAGTCGCCCTCAATGGGGCGGGTCAGGAAGGCGTTCACCCGTTCGTCGATCTCGCCGCACAGGCGCGAAACTTGGCTTTCGCTGACCCCCTCCATCCCCATGGCCTTGACTAGTACTGCGTTCGCGAATTGGCGACTCGAATCATGCTGCGAGTGCCTTGGGCTCGGTATTGATGCCGTAACGCCAGCGCGGGAGCGTCGGCGCGGCGTTGCACATCTCGATATAGCGGCGGATTCGCTCGACCAGCTCCACCTTGCTGGTGACGCGAATGCGCCGCAGGACGGATCTGGCCACCTTGGAGAAGAAGATCTCAACATAGTTGAGCCACGACGCGTGGGTCGGGGTGAACACCAGCTCGAACCGGCCCGGCTTGCTGGCAAGGAAGCGCTTGGTCTCACGTGAGCAATGTGCGGAGTGGTTGTCGAGCAGCAGACAGATCAGCATCCCCGCAGGGTAATGCGCATCAAGCCGCTCGAGGAAGGCAATGAACTCGCGCGAGCGATGCCGTTCGGTGACCACATGATGCACGAAGCCGCTCACCAGATCGACCGCCGCGGATAATGTAACCGTACCAAGCCGCTTGTACTCGTGGTCGCGGTGCATCGTGGCATACTTGCCCGGTTTGGGCGGCAGATCGGGTGCCGTCGTCGCGATCGCCTGAATTCCGGGCTTCTCATCATACGAGAGCACGGCAACCGGGCGGTCGGCTTCAGGTATCTCTCGCAGCATCTCGGCCGCGGCATAGACTTCCAGCACCTCGGCCTTACGCATTTCGAAGTTCGGGTCGCGTCGTTGCAGATAATAGCGCATCTTGTGCGGTTTGACCGGCTGGCTGTTCAGCACGTCATGCACTGTGCTGGGTGCGAGTTCGGCGAGGCAGGCATGACCGGCGGCCGGCCCGTGTTCGCGGGTGTGCACCGCCAACAGGCGTAACGTCCATAACTCATGCGGATAGCCGCGCTCTTTGGCTTTGACGCAGGCCTCGCCGATCAGCCAGGTGCGTGCTGCTTCGGTGATATCCGGCCGTCGTCCCGAACGGGGTAGGTCGTCGAGCGCCTCGAGCGGTCCCACCGCAATGACCCGGCGCAGGCAGCGGGTGACGCGCTGGCGATCGATGCCCAGCTTGGCAGCGACCTCGTTGACATCGTTCTGATCCGCCAGGTGCAGGATGACGGCCGAGCGGAACGTGTCAACGACAATGAGACACCCGGGTTTGGCAATTAGGCTTGGGCT
>NZ_JBMFGY010000308.1:0-2303 GCF_049977125.1 Acidiphilium sp.
TGCAGATGCCTTGCGGTCAGCTAGGCCAACCTATCCGGAAGATCAGCCTGCATGACGAAAGAGTGACGTGCAGGCTGATCGCCGGTTCTGATGGCTGGTGTGTGGCGCGACAAACAGGGTGAGAAAAACCGTCAATCAGCGTGATAAAAAACTGACCGCGATGTGGGGCAGGATATCGTGTTTTGTTTTGGTTGCAAGGGCGATTATCAACTTGATTGACGCGGGGCGGCAATCAGGAAGATGCTTTGGGGGATTGGCGGGTGTTGGGTCCGCCTGTGGCTTTTTTTCGTTCGATGGCGGTGCGGCGCCGGTAGCTTTCGACGTTCATTTCGAGGATGGTGGCGTGGTGAACGAGGCGGTCGACGGCGGCTAAAGTCATAGCCTGATCTGGAAAAATCTTGTTCCACTCACCGAATGCCTGATTGGCGGTGATCAGGATTGAGCGATGTTCGTATCGTCGGCTGATCAGTTCGAATAGCACCGAGGTCTCGGCTTGGTCCTTGGTGACGTAGGAGATGTCATCAAGGATGATCAGGTGGTAGCGATCGAGTTTGGTAATGGCGGCTTCGAGGGTAAGTTGCTGCCGCGCGATTTGCAGACGTTGGACGAGATCTGTGGTGCGGGTGAATAGGACACGGTATCCGGCCTCGATCAGCGCGCGCCCTATGGCCGCCGCGAGATGACTCTTGCCCACGCCGGGCGGGCCGAACACGAGGCAGTTGGCGCCGGTTTCGATCCAGGCGTTACCTGTTGCGAGAGCGGTGATATGGGCTTTGCTGATGACGGGCACGGCATTGAAGTCGAAATTATCGAGAGATTTGCCAATGGGCAGGTGGGCATCAAGCAAATGACGTTCGATACGACGCCGTTCGCGATCGGCGACTTCGTGCTCGGCCAGAGCGGTGAGGAACCGAGCTGCTGGCCAGCCGTTTTTATCTGATTGCACGGCGATATCGGGCCAGAGGTATTTGATGGTGGGCAGGCGAAGTTCGCCGAGCAGAAAGGCGAGCCGTGCGGCGTCAGCCGTGGGATTGGGGTTCATGCGAGATCTCCGTGGTTGATGGTGCCTAATTGGTCGTACAGCCCGAGCGACACAGGCTCGATCATGACTGTCGGCCCACTGGCGCAGACGGGTCGGAAGCGTTCGCGCAGGAGATCGAGGCTGGGGAGACGGCCGGTGTCGAGTTCGGTCTCGAGCACGCGGGCGAGTTCGGCTTCGCAGGCGCAATCATGCGCGAGGGCGAGCAGTTCGACGGCGATCTTGCAGGCGGCCTTGTCGGATCGGCGTTCGGCCAGCGCGTGGTAGGCGCGGGCATAGGCCGGGTGCGGGAACAACTGGTCGCGATAGATCAGATTGCGCAGGGCGCCCGGCTTGCGGCGCAGTGCCTGGATTACGTGACGATAATCGATGACATGATGATGCTTGCCGCTGGTTTGGTCAGCGCGACCGCGGACCAGGGTGAGCACGCGACTGCCGCCGAGAAGGCATTCGAGCCGGTCATCATAGAGACGCACGCGCAACCGCTGCCCGATCATCCGGGAGGGCACGGTGTAGAAGACCTTGCGAAGCACAAAACCGCTGGAGGAGGTCACCCGCACCAGGGTCTCCTCGTAGTCGACCGTGCGGTCTTCAGGCAGCGGCCTGAGGGCGGCGCGTTCGAAGCTGATCGCCTTACTCCGTCTGGCATTGTGGCGGGCGAAGTGCTCGTCGATGAACCGGCGGTAGGCGCTCAAGTCTTCGAAGATACGGCTGCCGCGGAGCAGCAGGGCGTCCTCGATGGTTTTCTTGGTATGACCATGGGAGCTTTCGATCGTGCCGTTCTCATGGGCGACGCCGGTGTTGTTGCGGGTCGGCGCCATGTTGAAATGCGCGCAGAGGCCAGCGTAGCGCGTGGTCAGATCCTCGATCGCGTCGTGGTCGAGATTACGGAAGGCGGCCGAGAGACTGTCGGTGCGGTGCTGCAACGGCACGCCACCGAGGGCGAACAGTGCGTTCTGCAAACCGACGGCGAGGGCGGAATAGCTTTCCCCACCGAGGATCACGTGGCCATGCTCGAAGCCTGAATGGGCCATCCGGAAATGGTAGAGGATATGATCCAGCACCACGCCGGCGACGATGACACCGAGATCCGCGAGATCGGTGAAATCCGACAGGCCCTGTTCGCCGGGGGGATGGGTCTGGCGAAACATGACCTCCTGATCCGGCCCGTGCAGGCCGCGCCAGAGTTTGATCCTCCGTTCCAGTGTGCGCCGGACCCCAGGATTGAGTTCCGGATGCCGCCGGGCCAGCTCCTCCAGCACCG
>NZ_JBMFGY010000309.1:0-2292 GCF_049977125.1 Acidiphilium sp.
CCTGAACGGAGGGCAGCTTTCAGTATCGCTGTGCGGACAACTGAACGACCGCAACGAGGCGCATCGTTTCCTATCAGGCCGCGATCAACCGCATCGTCAAAGAGGCTAACCAGAACCAAAAACCTTTCCGCTGGACCAAAGAACCCCACGACATCACCATCATTATCTTCGCCGCCGTCCGACGTAGGCACAGAACGCTAGATTCGTACCACTAGCCTGCCTCCAGCGACTAGGGATCATTTTAACCTCAATGATATTGAGTATATATAGTACTGCCATGCAGTAATATTCTACTATCAACTCATGGGTGAAATACACGCCAAACTCTCCCGACAGCTATCTGATGTTCCGCCGACGTTGACTTAAGATATTCGCCGATTGTGTCGAGATTACTAGAGGCTAGCTCACTATAAAACGTATACTCTTTTCGTGCTTGGTCCCCAACAGCATCCCACCTATCGATGTCAATTTCCACGCCGTCCGTTGGTTTGATTTTCGAATAAGCGGTCAGTGATCCGTCCTTCCGTACACGACCATCAATCAATAGCTGACCAGGGAAGCTAGGAGGCTGAGCCATCGCTACTGCAAGATCGGTTATTCGTTCGTCATACTCGATCCACATATGTGATGACCACCGATATCCTTCACGCTTAGGACGAATAAAGCCTATCACGGAAGTCACAGATAGACCATGCGCAGTTCCTAGATAGTGTCGGAGAGCTAGCGAGATATAATAACATCCTCCCACTAGCCTCTTTGCTACCACAAAATGTTGATTGAAATGATGAGCCGCTTTTGCTAACAATTGCCGCTCAGGTGTGACACTTGGTTTCTCACCCTCAGTTAACTTCCGACGTTTCGCGTCGCCCATGATCGTACCCTTTTTTATCCCTCAAGGACATAATATCATCAACGAGGTTGGATGGTAAATTATCAGCGTTCGGTCGATGATGTCGAGCCGGCAACGAGATATTTTGGTCTGGAAATTGCTGCGTGTCCATGGATTCGACCCGCACAGAGATATATGAGGAAATCTGAATCAGACACAATCCCGTTGCAAGTCAGTCGTGGCCGTCCCGCGGCTGAATGGACGCTTCCGGGAAAAGGTACTGGTTACGGCAACGACCACAATGCGGCGCATAGGCGCTGGCTGGGCCGCCGCGAACTATGCTTCACACCCATGAACTCATATCTTTCGGCAGCCGCCCGGCGTCGTCGATGACCTTCACCTGGTGAGGCGGAACATCGTCCCATTCCCAGAATATCACATTGACGTCCGAGGCAGTGGCGCCGATCGCGAAGCTTTGGACGATGACGCCCACAACTCCGCCAGCTGCCAACCGTTTCATCATCGCCCACGATGGGGGCTCGATCTTCCTTGTAGAGAGTTCTTTCCACGCGCAACCGAGGTCGTCTAGCGTTACGTTATTGGCGGCACGGACAACGTTGTCGGTCAGATCGAGAATGTTCTCACAATCGACATCGTAGCCACAGAGCGTCATCGGCTGAGCTTTGTACGGAAAGCCCTGTTGCGCCTCCAGCCATGCTGTCTGGAAAGTTCGCGAGGTGTATAGTGCTTTTATGCCCACGGGGTTGAAGCGGCCGCCATGCGTGGCTGCTCCGGCACCGGAATTTGGAGCCCAGGCCCATCTCGGGTCGTGCGCGCGGTAAACGACCGTCTGTAGCCTCAAGCGAAGCCGCCAGCGGCCAGGCCCGCGAGATAGTCCTTTAGATCGGCAATCCGGCCGCTGCGGACCAGATCCTCGGAAGTTTGGCCCCCGAAGGCTGGGATCGGCTGCGAACGGAACCAGGAAAATGCCTGCGGCACGGACCCGCACCAGGGCAAGATGCGATTGATTATCTCGGCCGTCTCACGCAGCCTAGCTTGAGTTGCAGGGGCATTGAACCTGGCGCTTTTGGAGATCGCTTCCCTGGACAGGCCAATTGAAAATGCCAGATCTGTCTTGGTGACACGCAGCAATTGCGTGAAGCGTTCGAGCTGTATGTCACCACTGGGTGAGAACACCTCCGCTAGGAAGCCACCTTCGCCTTTATCAGCCCTAGTATGCGTCGTGTACTCGGCCATGCCGCCTCACAAAATACCCTTCGAATGGGATATTATATGAGCCAATAACTCCTTGGATGCAAGTCGAAATTTTCTACGACAGCTGCCGGTTCCGCCCAGCGAACGGCGGGTTACGGACAAGCCGAGATTGCGCGTGAACGGCCGAGATGACGCGCAAAGCCGCCGTTCGGGCGCGGTACTTGCGGTGCATTAATGAGACCGGCGAC
>NZ_JBMFGY010000310.1:0-2276 GCF_049977125.1 Acidiphilium sp.
AGGAGTCGCCCATGAAAACCACGATATTTGCCCTTGCCCTCGGCGTCGCCACGCTCGGCCCCCTCGTCGCGCACGCCAACGCCATGGCACCAACCAGGATGTCCCCCGCGCAGATGACCGCGATGCACGCCAAGCTCACCCAGGCCGAGCAACTCGTCGCCTCGATCAATCAATCCTACGGCACCCAATTCGCGATCGGGCCAAAAGAGGCGATGGCCGCAATGTCGCACATGGCCAGAGCCAATATGGAAATGGCCAAAGCCATGATGGACATGCAGGAAATGTGGTCCGTCATGCCCCCCGCCTCCGCCTATCCGGCCCCCGCGGGCGGTCAGTAGCCGAACCTCACGCCGCCCGGCCGTCCCGCCCGCCCGGGCCGGACGGCCGGGCGCCTTCATGCCCGGATCAAATCAAACCCCGCGCAACCGCTAACCCAACCCATCACACCGCGCGCCCAAGAGTGACGACAAACCCCCCCTGACGCGCCCCGGCCCCGCAAATGATCGATGATCGAACCGCCACCACGGCATCTCATCGCATCCGCCATCGTCACATCAATCCATCATCAATCCAAAAAACCGCAGACAGGAAACACCACGACGCCGCCAAATGTAAATAATTGAAAATTTCCGTAAACACATGTAAACACACAATTCATAATAATAAAACTGTCACGGATTTTCTCTATGAATCCTGAACATGATGCCGTTATGAACAATCAATCATGCGGTGGTCGGCATCGCGTTCGCAGGATTGGAGAGTTGAATGAATTATTCGAGACAATTGATCGTGGCGCTGGCCGTCGGCTGCGCCAGCGTCACCATGGCGCAAGCCCAGACTTTGACCGATTGGGTCGATCAGGGCAAAATCAGCGGCACAATTCGGTCGTTCTATTTCGACCGGATGTACGGCGCGCCCGCCGTGCCAAACCAGTCGGCCTACAGCCTGGCAGGCATCGTCAACCTGCAATCCGCCCCCTTCCTCGACGGGTTCGACGTCGGTACCAGCTTCTTCACCGCGCAATCCCTGAGCGCCAATAATACCGAGGGCGCGCCCAGCTACCCGCATCTCGACGCGACGTTGATGGGACCCCACAATTCCCTCACCGCACTCGGTCAGGCCTATGTCGAATACCACAAACCCGCGCTGCTGGTCCGGATCGGCGATCAGGAAATCAATACCCCCTGGCTCAGCCCATCGGATTCCCGCGTCCTGCCCGCCACCTACCAGGCCGGCGTGGTCGCATTCGATCCGCTGCCGGGCCTGACACTAACCGGTTTGCGTGAATTGCGCTGGAAAAGCCGAACCTCGGATAATTACTACCAGGACAATCTCTATTACCCCGCGACCTTCGACGGTGATTCCTCTTACGGCGGCGGTGCAGCACTCGGCGCCAACGCCTCGAAATCGCAGGGTACCCTGGCCCTCGGCGCCACCTACGCCGCCGGCGCCGTCAAGGCAAACGCGTGGTTCTACCAATTCTACAATTTCGCTGCCCTGGCCTATGTCGATTCAAGCTACACCATGAACGCCGGCAACGGGCTGAAGCCGTTCATCGCCGGTCAGTTTCTCCGCGAAACGGATGGCAACAGCCTGCTGAACGCCAATCGGCAGGGCAGCGCCATCGATGGCTACAAAGGCAACGGCGTCAACGGCACCGCCTGGGGAGTCCAGGCCGGGCTGAATTACGTCATCGGCGCCGGCATCTTCAACGATGGCAACATCGCCGTCTCCTACAACGATCTACCCTACCACAAAGGCGCGGTCGGCGACGGCGCGATCGTCTCGCCCTACACCGTCGGCTACGCCACCGATCCACTCTACACCACGGCCACATTGCGCGGCTTGGTGGAACTCGGACCAGGCGATGCAGCCAAAATCGCCCTCACCCAATACCTGCTCAATCATCAGATCACCGCCATCCTCGCCTTCACCCGCTTCAACACCAAACTCGAAGGCCACAATAACGAAGTCGACGCCGACCTGACCTACGCACCCGGCGGACGGTTCAAAGGCCTGTCAATCCGCGACCGTATCGAAATCAGCAACGCCAGCTACATCTACAACAACGGCGCCACCGGCAATCGCGGCCACTCCTTCGTCTATAACCGGGTCATGCTGCAATATAATTTCTGATACCCCGCCAAAAGCACGGTCCACCCCGATCAAACAACCCAATCGGACGACCGTGCTCAGGAACACTCAGCGACCCATGAAAGACGCAGGGCAGGGCAAGCAAGGCGTTCTTTTTTGCAAAAAAGAACCAAAAAACTCTT
>NZ_JBMFGY010000311.1:0-2263 GCF_049977125.1 Acidiphilium sp.
TAGATGTCGGTAACAATCCCGGGGTCGGGATCGCCACAACTGGAAGATCGACCAACGCCATGTCATCACCCGTACCCCTGAAAGTAAACCGTGTCTCAGTCTGGCGGCTGCTGCTACTGATCCCCTTCATCGGTACACTCTGGGTGCCATTTTACAATCACCCGCTGCCTGCCCTTTTCGGGTTTCCATTTTTCTACTGGTATCAGCTTCTCGCCGTGCCGGTTTCCGCCTTTATTATTTTCATCGTCTACAAGGCGGAAAGCTGAGCAACGCGTCATGAACATCGCCGCCATTGTCTTCACAATCCTGGTCCTCCTGGTTCTCATCCTCGGCTTCGCGGCTGCCCGCTGGAAGTCCGGCGATCTCTCGAAACTCGAGGAATGGGGTCTCGGCGGTCGCCAGTTCGGTGTCATCATCTCCTGGTTCCTGATTGGTGGCGACGTCTACACCGCCTACACCTTCATCGCCGTCCCTGCCCTGATGTTCGGCGTCGGCGCACTCGCCTTCTTCGCAGTGCCCTACACGATCATCGCCTACCCAATTCTTTATGTGATCTTCCCGAAACTCTGGCGCGTCTCGGCGAAACACGGATTCGTCACCGGTCCAGAATTCGTCCGCGGTCGCTATGGAAACCGATACCTCGCCCTCGCCGTCGGCATCACCGGCATCGTCGCGACTATGCCCTACATTGCGCTGCAGCTCGTCGGCATGCAGACCGTGATCGGCGGCCTCGGCATCACTGGTGCCGGCTTCGGCGCACACCTGCCGCTCATCATCGCCTTCCTCGTTCTCGCCGCCTTCACCTTTACCTCAGGTCTGCGCGCACCGGCCATGATCGCCATCGTGAAGGACCTGTTGATCTACCTTACCATCATCGTTGCTATCATCGTCATTCCCTATGAACTTGGCGGCTTCGGCGCGATCTTCGCGAAAATCGCCCCCACCAAACTCCTGCTGCCCATCCCGCCAGTCGGTAGCGGCGGCCTCTACTCCGGCTATGCCACTCTCGCCCTCGGCTCGGCCATGGTGCTGTTCCTGTACCCTCATACTACCACCGGCATCCTCTCAGCCCGCTCAGGCGAAGTGGTTCGCCGCAACGCCGTCATACTACCCGCCTATACTTTTATGCTCGGTCTAATCACGCTACTCGGTGCCATGGCCGTCGCCGCGGACGTCTCGACCATGCCGCAATTCGCCGCCGGATTTAAGGAATTCGGCACCAATTTCGCCGTCCCCGCTCTGCTGATCCACACTCTGCCGCCGTGGTTCGTCGGAGTCGCCTTCGCCGCTATCGCCGTCGGCGCACTAGTTCCCGCCGCGATCATGGCGATTGCCTCGGCTAACATTTTCACCCGCGATATCTGGCGTCAGTTCATCAATCCGCACGTCACCCCCGGCCAGGAATCCATGGTCGCCAAGGTCTTTTCCATCGTCATGATAATCGGTGCCTTGGCCTTCATCTTTGGCCTGCCTCTAAAATACGCCATCCAACTCCAGCTTCTCGGCGGCATGTGGATGATCCAGATCTTCCCTTCAATCGTGTTCAGCCTTTTTACCCGCTTCTACAATGGTTGGGCACTGCTAATCGGCTGGGCCTCTGGCATCACCATGGCTACCCACTACGCCCTGCTCAACCACCTCATCGGCGCAATCTACCCGTTCCACATCGCCGGCTACACATTCCCCTGCTACATCGCCATCGCCACCTTCATCCTCAACGTCGTGGTCTCGACCATCCTCTCCCCCATCCTCAACACGTTTGCCTCCGACCGCATCCACGACGTTACAACTGCGGCCGATTACGTATGATCGCAGGGTGGCAGACACGTCGAAGCCGGAAAGGCGAGGGCGCTGCGCGACACTCCTGATCGAACCCGGCTGGCGCGATCTCAAGGCGCATCACCTCGCCCACCAGATCTTCGTCAACGCCGCCGCCTTTGACGAAACCCACCACGAAGTGGTCGGGTCCCTCAATTTAGACGGCCACCCTAGTCGCGTGTGCAAAGGTTAGAATGTCCGATTGGTCGAGATGCCGAGCGAACAACGGCGTTTCCTTGTAATTTCGCCGATATTCGGATATTCAATCAAGAATATATAAATATCAGGAGTCATCCATGCCCCTGTACATTCGAGATGATGTGACGGCTGAACTCGTCGCGCGACTGGCAAAGGAACGAGGCATGACCAAGCAGGACGCGGTGCGTATGGCGGTTCAGGCTGAACTCGATCGTGCCCGTGACGCGAAACCCCTGAGCGAGCGTAT
>NZ_JBMFGY010000312.1:0-2257 GCF_049977125.1 Acidiphilium sp.
CTTCGTGCATAATTCGGGCTAGGTGGTTAACTTGCTGGAGCGCTGGCCGTGGGGAGGTCGCCTCGATTGCTGTGGCCTGTAGGAACGCCCCGGTCATCTCGGCGATGATGGTATGGGGTGAAGCATATCTGCGTTATCCGCCGGTCGCCTGAACCTCGTGCCGGTGCCAAAGTTGGCTGAGCAGGAGATAGTTATCGGTCGATCTGACGAACGAGTAAAACCGTACCTACCATCGGCATCAACGACATGATCATGTAACGGCATGATCATGTTTGGATGACGTTCGCAAAACTTGTCTGTGCTCGCTGTCGAGGGTCGCACGAAGAAGCCGAACACTTTATCGAATTTGAAGCTTCACTACGAGGCCATTGCAGAATGAATTCGGAACGGTTTCTGTGAGGGGTTGGATGGCCTTGCCGGATGTGATTCTGGTCAGGTGTTCGCCCGCATTTCTCACACGGGTCGTGCATTGGAGCTCTAAATCGCCGATAGTTCTTCTGCAACAAAGGAATTTCATGAAGCCGAGGAGTGCCCCCGATGCCGACAGAGTGTAATGCTGAGACGTTCGAATTTAGAGAGACTGCGGGCCGTATTGTGGTGGCGGGTTTTTGACGGCGGAGCGATCGCCTCGGATGCCGGCGCGCTGCCGCTGGGCGCAACCGATCGGGTAATCCGGCTGACCGATCGCTTCGCCGCCTGCTTCACCGACCGTTGAAGCGCCGATCACATCGAGCACGATCCGCGAGCCCTGCTGCAGCAGCGGGTAGTCGGCATTGCCCTCGGCTACGAGGACCTGATTGGATCATGACCAACTACGCCATGACCCTGTGCTTTGGCCAATATCTCTACGAAGCGATCTACTGCGCCCGCGGCGAGATAGAGAACCGGATCAGGGAGTGCCCGCTCGACCTGTTCGCCGACTGCTTCTCGGCCGCTACCATGCGCGCCAACCAACTGCGTCTCTGGTTCACTTCCATGGCCTATGTCCTGCTCTGCGCGCTGCGTCGGATCGGCCTTGTCCACACCCAGCTCGCCCCGATAACCTCGGTACGATCCCGCTGAAGCTGCTCAAGATCGGCGCGCGGGAGACATACAGCGTCCGGCGCCCCCTTCGGCAAGGGCGGCAAGGAGCGCGTCAATCAGCGCAGCGGATTTCGCGACCGATATGATGCACGACGCCGTTGCTTCGGGTTGGGTGATGATCATGAAGGACGTGTTCTCAGGCATCGCGCACAAAGCTGGTTTGCGCCGATTGCGACACAAGCCAGCCAGACGATCAACCGGACAAAGACATCGGTCACGAAGGCGACGTAGACGAAGCCCCGCCAGGTCGCCACGCAGGTGAAGTCAGAAAGCAAGAGAACATTCGGAGAAGGGGCATGGAATTGGCGGCTTATCTGGTCGCGTGGATAGAAAGCGGCCGGGTTACTGATCATTGTTTTCATCGACTTGCCTCGGAGCACCTCGGCAAGACCCATCTCCTCCATCAGCTGTGCTGTCGTATAGTGCGCGATCCCGATCCCCTCCCGACCGAGCTGTTGCCAGACCTTGCGCACGTTGGGCATTCCGATGGATCGCGATCAACCGAATACACTCGCACACAATAGACCTAGAAATTCTCGGTCCAGACCCGACGAATCTCCGTTCGCTGCCGGACGTCTCACTTGGCGCGTGGTGGCAGTCGCTCAGGATCGGAACGGCGGGCTGCATGCTTATGGTAGGATGACAGCTCGATCGGCAGGACCTTGCAGATCGGCTCGACAGCGTGAACCTCGCGATGCGCGTCGATGAACGCGATCATGGCTTGTACCGCCCACCCCCCGAATAAGCCTGTGCAAAATAAGCCGAGGCCTTCCGCAGAATCTCGTTCGCCTGGCGCAGCTCCTGGTTCCCCCGTTCAACAGTCTTCAGCTTTGCCGCGACCTCTGTCGGCACGTCGGGTGCCCGGCTGGCTTCGACATCGGCTTTTTTAACCTACCCTATTACGTTGTGGTTCCAACAATCGATCTTGCCGGCAATCGAAGTCGTCTGCGCCCTCTGCGAAGTGTGCTCGATCTCGTGAGCCAATCCATCCGCGCGGCACGGCACGTACCTCAGGGCTGAATTTGTTCTTTGTCTTGCTCCTCGTGGCTCCAGTTTACCTCAGCGTTGGAGCCTCCGGAAATTCCGGGGCGGTCCAACACCTTCCAACAGCCGAGGTACTAAGATCCAAAGAAAGAACCGTGTGGCATAGCTGCAACACATGAACATTCTTCAA
>NZ_JBMFGY010000313.1:0-2253 GCF_049977125.1 Acidiphilium sp.
TATGTTGCGCGGTTTCGTTGCATATTATGATCGTTTTAGTGCTAAAGATGGGTTCAGAAAATATTGTGTCATCTCTACAATATGGACATCATGAACTCGATCACCATCGCAGTCCTGCACCAACATCGACGGAGAGCCTCTTTAAGGAAAACTCACAATATAAGCACCAATTGACCCCCTTATGGCCTCGTTATTTAGCCTCGTCACAACACGGACAGAAGATTCTTAAATCGTACCCTGGCGTCCGGCCATGATCGAAAAGGATCGACGAAGACGCTCGTGTTCGATTCCTTCAGTGATCAAAACCATAG
The DNA here is from genome assembly GCF_049977125.1 of Acidiphilium sp. Lineage (NCBI taxonomy): Bacteria > Pseudomonadati > Pseudomonadota > Alphaproteobacteria > Acetobacterales > Acidocellaceae > Acidiphilium > Acidiphilium sp. The sequence goes on from NZ_JBMFGY010000313.1 coordinate 312, forward strand.
AAACTGCCGGACTGTCATTTGGAAGCGTCGTTAGGTGCTCGGGCCGATGCACGAGATGCTGAGCTGCTTGGATCAGCACCGGCGCGCCACCGCCAGCGAACCGGAATATCCCCTTCATTCTTAGTATCCGCTCGCCGTGACGATGCGCGAGGAGGCTGAACCACAATCCAAAATCTGCCCAGCCGATCTCCTCAACCTGCTCAATTACGCATCCAGTGATCCGGTTATGGCTCATTTGGCCTGCAGGTGAGTTGATCCAACGACCAGCGCGCTCGATTTCCTCGGATGGGTGAATGTCATCGAGAAGAATCTCCGGTCCCGTGACTCCCTGTGTAATATCCTATATTCCGGCTAACGGATTGAGGCTCTGCAGAAGTGCTCTAACCGCAAGGCGTCCCTGCGGCTGCGCAATATCACATTTCGTCACAAAAAGTCTATCGGCAGCTTTTACTTGCTGAATGCTTTCTGGAAAGCGTTTAAGCGTTTGTATACCATTAACCGCGTCAACCATGGTTATTACTTTGCCTGGACGAAAATGATGGCGTAAGGCAATATCCGCCGCAACTGTCGCCATCACAGGGAAGGGATCGGCGAGACCCGTCGTCTCAATGATGACCCGACGAAACGGAGGTAACTCGTCCTTTGCTCGTCTGACCCAAAGGTCGCGAAGCGCGTTCGCAACATCCCCCCGTATTGAACAGCAAACACAGCCCCCTCCCAGCAAGACAACGTCGCCCACCATCGCGCCAGTCAGTAGATGGTCAATCCCGACGGTCCCGAACTCATTGATTAGGATAGCAGTATCCAGAAGTCGTGGATCCAAAAGCAACTGACGCAATAAAGTGGTCTTACCGCTGCCAAGAAAACCAGTTAGAACATGTACCTCAATGCGGTTATCTCTTGTTGCCACGTGCCATATCCGCAAGAGTCGCTTCGTCCAGTGGGTCCAGCTTCTTGCCAGAAAGGCGATCAGCTTGCATCCAAAGATCGCCTAACCCACCAACCTCGACAGCCCCACCCGTGCGCTTGCTCAGCATAAAGCAAGCCCCCTGCCAGTCTGCTAAGAAAAGACCGATAGCCGCAAGCGCACGATTGGCGGCCGCGACGTGGGCTCGTCTTTCCGCACGCCGTAGCCATGACAATGCTGAAGACTGAGCTGGCCGCCCTGGAGAAGCGTCAGACCAGTGTGCGTTGTCGCCGAGGTTGCCACAAAGTCCGCACATCGATCAACCTTGTCGTGGATTACGTCGAAGGAAATCGTCGGCGATCTCGTTCATAGTAACAAATCGCACACCTGGATGACGCGCCATATAATCATACAGCCGTTCAAGCATCATCAGAACCTGCGGCCGACCCGAAACATCTGGGTGAATTGTTATTGGGAAAACTGCATAATCATATTCACGATAAACCCAGTCGAACTGCTCTCGCCATATCGTTTCTATATCGTGCGGGTTGACGAAGCCGTGACTATTCGGGGATTTCTTAATAAACATCATCGGCGGCAAGTCATCTAGATACCAACTCGCGGGAATTTCGACAAGATCAGTCTCTTGACCACGAATTAGCGGTTTCATCCATTCTCCCGCCGACTTCGTATAGTCTATTTTGGTCCATTTGTCTCCAACACGAACGTAATATGGTTCATAATCACGGTGCATGAGGCTATGGTCATATTTGATTCCTTTTTTTATCAATAGTTCATTGCTAACGTTACTGAATTCCCACCACGGCGCTACATATCCAGTCGGCCGTTTACCCGCTAGTTGCGTTACTAATTCTATTGACTTATCGAGCACAGCCTCTTCTTGCTCTGGAGTCATTTCTATGGGGTTTTCGTGGCTATATCCATGAATGCCAATCTCATGACCAGCTTCAGCCACCGCTTTCATCTGTTCCGGAAAGGTTTCAATTGAATGGCCGGGAATAAACCACGTAGTCC
>NZ_JBMFGY010000314.1:0-2219 GCF_049977125.1 Acidiphilium sp.
CTGGCCGATGATCCGGCCAAGGCGGCGGCGGACAGGACCGGCGCGCGGATCGACGCCATGATGCGCGGTGGCAAGCAAGCCGATGTGATCGAGATCGACCCGAACCAAAAGCGCAAGCAGCGGTGACTGCTCGCGCCATACCCACAACCCAAACAACGGAGACAGACGATGACCTACATTGAACGAAATGCCTGGGGCGCGGTTCTCGTGGAACCAGATGACCGCACGGAATATGCCGAGCATGGCGGTCTGCTCTGCCGTGTCGTCAACCTTTGCAACGGGGCCGGTGATCGGTTTTTCGAAGTCTGCTCCGGTCTGCGTTCAACTGGTGGAACCGTGCCGGTCCAACGTGGTGGCGACGTGGCAGACATTTTGAGAACTGAGGCGGTCCAAAGGTTCGGACGCCTGCAAATCCGGGATGCTCAATAACCGGACACGGCAATGGGGGTGCCGGGTGGTGCTGATAACACCGACCCGGCGATGACCCTGCAATGAAGTGGAGACTACAATGAAACAGGATCGACCAACCGATACCACAACCACAACCCGCCGCGCCACCAGCCCGCGCGTGATCGATGTGGTCAGGACCGCCGACAACGCTATGACGACGTTGGCGAGCATGGCGACCAGCCGCGCCGAACTCGACTTAATCGCAAAGATGACCCTTGCATCGTTCCGGCGCGTATTCTCTGGATCAGCACTATGACCAGCTATCCCGACTGGCTGCCGGTGCCGGTGATTGCGTGGATCGAAGCCAACCGAGATCATCCCGAACACGTCGCACGCGCCGATCTGATCCACCAGATTGCCGCCGATCCACGCGGTAAGGTGCTGTGGTCCGAACTGACAAAACGGAAACCGAACGGATTCGTCTATCCGGTGCAGCGCACTGCGATCGAAGGATTTTGCGACCCACCAATCCCAACCGATGAAACCGAACGCCACGGAATCGGGCTGATCTTTGTTTTCAAGCAACTGCTGCACATCGCGATTAGTGTTCACGCTGCCAAGTCTGAGGCGCAACGGGCGCAACAAGCGGAAGATATGCGACGGCGCGCGGCATGGCTTCGCACTGAGGCTGATGACACCGATCTGATCCCGAACGGTGCCGGTGAAATCGATTGGCGCATGGTGGCGGCCGGCATGAGGGCAAAGGCGGATGTGCTCCAACAGGCGGCAGATGCCCTGGGTGTTTATCATCTCGTGGTGCCGCATGAGCGGGAGAATATGACCGGAATCGCGACGGCGCTACGGATCAGCACGGTGACTGAAACGGTGTTCGGCAAGCCGCTATACCGCCAATCCGCCGCCCTGGCAGAGATGCTAACCGGCGAAGCCGTAACGATTGAACAGGTCCGCGACCTCCGGCGCAATCACAAGGTGAGTGTGAACTTTAGACCCCGGCGGCGCTGAAAGTCACACAGACAGACCGCGTTGCGTCATGGCAGTAAATAGATGCCTCCACAACGCAAAGAGGCGAAAATGACGAACACAGATGAACTGCTCGACCGCAAACAAGCCGCGAAATACCTGCATGTTTCCGATCGGACGCTCGACCGCATCCCCGAAATCCCGCGCGTCAAAATCGGAGACCGCCGCATCTTTTTCAGGCTCTCGGACCTCGCCGGCTACGTTGCGAGCCGCACCGAAATCCGCACCGCCGCCTAAGAAAAACCCCGCCGCGCGGACACGCGGACGGGGCGGAAATCGATAGACGCAGCCACGCCATATATCGAAAGTTTCCGCTCTACGTCAAGCGAAATCCCAAGCGGCATGAATGAAAGTTTCGTGCCAATGTCAAAACCAGATACCATTCCACCGATCCGCCGCATCCCCGAAGCCAAGCGCCGCCCTAATTTGACCGTTCGACCCCGGCCCGCCCGGCGCTGCATCCTTGCAGTGCTTGACCGGATTGACCACCGGATAATCCGCCAGATTGAGGGGGGCCGGTCATGATCGCCCCCATCGAAACTATCGCCGCCAACATGGGCGGATTCAGAACGGGCAATCATTGGCGCTGCACCTGCCCTGTTTGCAACTACTCGACGCCGACCCTGCTGCTGAAATGCAAGGGCCGGAAAATCTCCGCGTCCTGCGTCAGCTGCAATGACCGGGATGCGATCTGGGCCGCTGTAATGGCCGCTGGTGGCGGAGACCGGATCGACCGCGACGATGATGCCAGTGCAGCCGAGAAAGCCGCCGAAGGCCGCAAGAGGAAG
>NZ_JBMFGY010000315.1:0-2214 GCF_049977125.1 Acidiphilium sp.
CATCAGGATCCGAATGCGACAGACCTGGAATATGCGGCGCGGATCAATGAGTATGCCTCAGTGGACGAGTTCATCTCCGCACACTCCGGTTCGCCCTGGTTCGTCTCGATGGTCGGATTCGTTGCGGGGCTTCCCTTTATGTACCAGATGGTTGAGCGGCAGCGGCAAATCGAAGTGCCTAAATATCTCAGGCCGCGCACTGATACGCCGAAACTTACTGTCGGATATGGTGGCTGTTTCAGCTGCATCTATTCTGTGCGTGGCGCCGGTGGCTACCAGATGTTCGGTATAACACCTATGCCGATCTTTGATTCAACCCAGAAAACTTCATATTTGCATGACTTTATGGTCTTCTTTAAACCAGGCGATATCGTGAAGTTCAGGTCAATTGGTCGTGATGAGTACGATCAGGCGGTCGCAGACGTTGAGTCGGGAAAGTTCGCGCCACCGATTTCAAACGTCCGCTTTGACCTGCGAGACTTCCAGTCAGACATCGACGCGTATAACAAGAAGTTGGAGGGAGCGCTCAATGGCCATTGAGGTCCTCCACCCTGGTCTCTCGACAACTGTCCAGGACCTAGGCCGGCCAGGGTATTTCCATCTTGGCATTCCGATCGGCGGGGCGATGGATCGGCTGTCGTTGCGCGCAGCCAATCTTCTCGTAGGCAATGACGAAGGCGCTGCTTGTCTTGAAGCGGTTTTCATCGGACCGAAACTAGCATTCACCTCCGATGCTATAGTGGCAGTCACGGGTGCGCAGATGCCCGCGCGCGTCGACGGCGAAGAAAAACCGGGTTGGACTGCGTTCGAGATCCGGGCGGGGCAGGTGCTCGAATTCGATTACCTCGTTGGAGGGGCACGTATTTATATTGCCGTTTCGGGCGGTATTGATGTACCGGAAGCGCTAGGCAGCCGCTCGACGTATGCGATCGGTGCGCTAGGCGGCGTTGGCGGGCGAGCAATCGCCGCCGGTGACAAACTGCCCATCGGCGAAGCGCGGAGTGTTGTGCCAGGGCGAAGCGTTTCCGAAAAATTACGCAGAAAACCCTCCATGCCAGCAGAACTGCGAGTCCTTCCGGGACTGTACTGGCAGCGGATCACTGAGAACTCCGGGATCAATTTCTTCAATGACGAGTGGAAGGTGGCGCCAGAAGCCGATCGCATGGGCTACCGCTTCCGGGGTGGCCGTAAACTCGAATTTGTTGAACGCCAACAACCATTCGGTGCGGGGTCGGATCCATCCAACATAGTCGACAGCTGCTATCCCTACGGATCTATCCAGGTTCCTGGCGGTACCGAGCCGATCATCCTGCACCGGGATGCGGTCTCAGGCGGTGGTTACTTTATGCTCGGCACGGTAGTGTCGGCCGATATGGATTTGATTGGCCAGATGCAACCACATACGCCTACTCGCTTCATCAAGGTCAACATGGAACAGGCTCTTCTTGCCCGCGCCGATCGCAGAAATCTTATTGATCGGATTCGGGCCGAACTCCTGTGACCCGATTCTAATAATTCGGCTCTTATGGCGTTGGCTGTTGAAATTGGCTACGAGAGTCTGGTTTGACGTGAGGAGACGATCATGGACGTGGCGGATTTCGAATCCTGGCTCGGGCGGATTGGTTCGCTGACCTTTCCTCAGCGGCGACGGACATGGCAGGCTCTGGCTCTTTCGGAGGCGTCGGACAGCCATGTTGAAGAAGCTGACGTATCGCAGGATTTTATGATGGCGCGCATCGACCTGCCGAGCGCTGATGAACGATCGGTTGCAATGGTGTTGCCTGCCGCGCTGGCATCGAGCCCAATTGCCGCGGAAGGCGTGGCTGAACTCGGGCAGCGGCGCGTGGATAGCGTCGGCTGCCCCCATTGTGACGGCCGCGACGTTGTGCGTTGGGGTCAGTCTGCGGATCTGCCACGCTATCGCTGCAAGACCTGCCGGCGCACGTTCAATGCCCTCACGAAAACGCCGCTGGCTGGTCTGCGGCACAAGGAAAAATGGGCCACACAAGCCGGGGCCATGATCGAGGGTGTCAGCACGGCGAAGGCGGCAAAACGGTGCGGTGTGCATTACACCACGGCCTTTAGGTGGCGACACAGGTTTCTTGAAGCGCTGGCCAGAGACAAACCCCACGCCTTGTCGGGGATCGTCGAAGGCGACGAGACGTTTATCCTGGAATCATTCAAGGGCAAGCGATCGGCGATGCCGCGTAAGGC
>NZ_JBMFGY010000316.1:0-2205 GCF_049977125.1 Acidiphilium sp.
CTGAAGTAACGAAACGCCCCGATTTGTAGCATAAGCAGACAAAATGAGAACACTGGCAGGGCGAACCTCAGGGTTTCTATGGGTTTGAGCGGAGTGGCGGGTCCTGAAGCCGGAATCGCGAGTGTGCGGAAAACGATCTATTCGTGTGCAGAACAGGTCATCAATGGTGGCCGCATTGATGGGGTGCCGTTGGATGGTGAGATCCAACTCCAGTGGCGGCTCGGAGCGCGCACACTATTTGTATTCGACGGACGATCGTGAACGTAACCAGGGCGAGAGCTGGTTGATATTCCGGCATGATCCCGCACTTGACGGGCCTCTTTTTATGGACAAACAAGACATACTGGACAAACGGGACAATAATAGGTACTTACGACGGCGTATCTGATGAGGATAATCCTATGACTGCTGCACAGGATCGCCGGCAGACCGTTCAGCCAGCGAACAAGATCGCCAGCCCCGCTACCGCAGATATAATCGGCATATTCGCCCAACGGAATCCTGATTCCAGCCGAGGCGAAATCACCGAGGTCGCAAAGCTGGTGGCTGAGTTCAGCGCCACGGCTGCGATGTTGTCACCAGCCGCCCGTAAACGTCTGATAGCCCGTCGGGCACGGTTTAAAGAGCTTGTTGCCGAGATCGCCGCGGAGCCCGAAACGACACCCACGCCGGTGGCGCTAGCAGCCAAAAATCGAGCTGAAGTCAGCCATGGTGCAGGTCTAGGCACGGTGCTGCCGCTGGAGGAGGGCAGGGCGCGGATTGCCGCATACGCCGTGCCAGCCAGGATCGAGGACTGGGCCGGTCGGCTAGCCGGACCAAGCGAACTCGCGCGAGAGTTTGGCATAGCACGCTCAACCCTCCACACTTGGCAAAAGCAGGCAGCGGTCATCGGACTTCTGGTCGGCATGCGCAAACACGCCTTCCCGACGGAGCAATTCGTCGACGGACGTCCGGTTGCCGGGCTTGGTGCGATTGTCGCGGCCATCGGTGATCCACGCACGGCATGGCTCTGGTTGCGCGAGGCTAATCCCGGGTTCGCCGGCGTCGCTCCGCTGACACGGCTGAAGGCCGGGGCAATTGATGATGTTGTTGAGGTGGCACGCTCGAACTTCGGTAACGCGTGATCCTCGACAGGAATGTTCTCGCCGATCTCGCCGTCGCGATCACGCTCGATGCCTATGTGCGCGTTACGCCTATGGGGCATGCCGCCACCCCACTCGGCGCCGGCTTCGGGATCACGCGCTTCGCCAGCCCGAAGAGGTCCTTCAGGGTCATCTATCTCGCGCAGGATTTGACGACCGGGATCGCTGAAACCCTTGTTCGCGACCGGTTTCAGGGCCGGGCACGGCGCCAGCTTCTTGACGTTGAAGCTGATCTCTGGGGGGCGACTGAAGTGAACGGGACGGCCGATCTGAGATTGATCGACCTCAGATCCACGGGTCTGGTGCGCCTGGGCATTTCGACCGAAGCGGCGCGGGGCAAAGCGCATGGTCAAGGGCGAAAGCTGAGCCAGGCGATCTATGAGCAAACGGATGCGCAGGGTTTGATCTACGTTTCCCGCCTGACGGGAAGCACCTGCGTCTGCATCTACGACCGAGCTCTACCGGGCGGGTTGGTTGCCACGCCGGTGATTGCGGTGACGCAACTGGCAGGATTCGTCGATGCGTTGCGTGAACTGAATGTGACTCTGGTTGCCACACGCTAGCCGCCAGGTGATGGCCGAACACGTAGCCGCGCCGCGCCGCTGGTGATTTGACCCAGTCGTTTTCACACCGGAGGCACGTGCGCATCTCAGCGTATTATATGGCCTGTGTTTGCGTGCGGCGTCATGACATCTCCCCAATCCGAGGAGGCGTGGCAAGCTGGCGCAGGGCGGCGATGATGCGTTCGGGTGCCGCGCTATGGGTGAAATCGACATCGGCATACCGCCACGTAACCCCACCGTCGCGATCGAGCAGGAACACGGCGGGGATCGGCAGAAACCATAACTCGTTGCCATGGCGATCGGGGATGTCGAGCCCCGGTGATTGGTGCTCCGACCGCCGAGGGATCACGGGCCGATCCCCCAGCCATAGATCGTTTTATTCTTGGTGTAGGGATAGCAAACCGTGCCGCCTTTCCCGACTTTCCAGCCAGGTCTGTTGCAGTTGGCGAGTATCGGGATCGATCCCGCCAGATAGAGCCGGTAGGCCAGTTTGCCGTCAG
>NZ_JBMFGY010000317.1:0-2189 GCF_049977125.1 Acidiphilium sp.
GCCGTGATCGGGGCTCGTGAATGGGTGACGGCGACCAGTAAATGGGTGAACGACCGGAACCATGGGCAGCAATTCCGCGCGAGGTTCGTCCGCCTGTCACCACCGACCACTGCCAAGGGAAAGCTACCGGCTACTACAGGTAGCATCGGCGTGGGCAAGACGACGATCATGCGGGCGATCCTGCAGATCCTCTCCGCCAAAGGTGTGCGTCTCCTGCTGGCGGCGACTGTCGATGGCGATCACCGGATGCAGGAAAAACCCCGCTGATACCCCATCACCAGTCGGCCCAATCCCACGGCAACGCACCTCGCGGACGGCAAAGCTGATTTCAGTCGTGTCCTACGTAGTCGCAATCCGACGGCCCTGGCAGGCAGCGGCTGTGCAATCCCCCCAGTGTTTCCCTCCGCCATCTCGGTGCACGTGACCGACGGGGCCGACAGGAGGCGCTGGATCACAGTATCCCGCGGCCGCGTGCCGCCAAGCTTGTGGACGACCAGCAACCCGGGCTCCACCACCCGTTCAACCAGTGTGCTGCCGATCGCTGCACGGCGTGCATCCCCGCAGTGACCCGAAGCGTCAACTCGTTCCGACACCACCCTCCCCATCAAGCTCAAAATCATGGAGAGTCAGGGTCCACCCATAAATAAAATTTAATTTGTAAATGCCGTAGGTGACGTGGAGGATCGGCCATCACCTACTTTATATCGAGCATCTTCGGTAGCTTGCTGAAATTCAAACAACCAATACACGACAATCCTAAAAACTTAGGTCTTGTATGGAAAATCATCGTTCTGTGGAAACATTGCCTCTTCAAGTAGAATTTTCAAGGCTGCCGTGGTTATTCCCGGCTGCCAAGATTTCTGGAGATAGTCTGGAGTGATCAATCCTAAAAAATCCATGTTGTAACTCACATTTTCGAATGTTCCCGGCTGGCATATTCTTTTCAGTACCCATGGCATAACACCTCGAGTCTGCAGGACCTGATCTATGCGATCCTGGTGGCGATGCCATAATGTAGATGCGTCATCGCAGAGAATGAGCACGCGCCAAGCTCTGCGACTAAGCGACCGCGCGCGACCAACGACGCCTTCAGCATCCGCCGAAGAGGATACGGCGGGACAGGTCAGAATGATCGATCGGCCGACCAAGTTGCTTGCGGCATTGTCATTTGCCGCGGTGCGGACCGACGGGCGTATCGTCTTACGTTTGAAAACCTTGTTTACGATCGAGGTCGAAGCTGGTCCGAGTGTCTCTGCATCAAGGACCTCACGATCGGACGGATCGATCAGGACCAGACCATTGTGCTCCCGTAACAGATCTTCCAGCACCTGAAGGGTCAGCGCGCGCCAGGCGAAATGATCGACCCCGATCACGGTCACCCCTCGATGAAATTGCTCCCGATGGAGATCATAAGGATCGATGTTGGCGAGTATGCACAACCTTTCTTCCAAATTTTGCTGGACCTCTGGCGCGGATATGGCGCTGAGAACAAACGCTTGCTGCAGAAGCAAGCAAACAACTGCAACATTGATCCGATCGTCATTGCCATCATTGAAGTTAAACTGAGATTTACTCATGGTATTGTCTCCTGTTGTTCACAGGAGAAGCGTAATTAGTAGTGATACTTCGGGGCAAAGTTCTCGGATCAGGAGATCTGAACGCTGGAAAATCGCGTTACCAAGGAAGCGTCTGATCTGCGATTATTCAATTCGAGCCGGGAATTGCCGATGAAAATGCTGCAAACCCGCGGGACTGGCGCCCAGCTTCGCTCCATACCGATCCTCGTCATGAAGCGGGCGAGGATCAGCCCGATCCACTTCCGATTCACAGCGGCGCTGCCAATCAAGGCAGTCGGCTGGGCAGGCAACGCGACACCGCGGGAATCACCACGGCAGAACGGATCTATTCCGGACGACGTGCCGGGCGCGCTTTTACTCCTGAGCCCACCAGGGATCGCCCGCGCGCAGAAGCGGAGATGCGTAACCGTACGGCCTCAGGCGTGTAGCGGAGTGATCTCAAGCGGTTTAGCTGGACTCCTTCTGGAGGCTCATAAGGAGGCGGCTGATGGAGGGAGAGATCGTTGCGCGGGTCGAGCGGCGCCGGATGTGGTCCGCGGCTGAGAAGGCTGCGTTGTTGGCGGAGGTCGAAGCGGAGGGTGGCCGGGTATCGGTGGTGGCGAAGCGTCACCG
>NZ_JBMFGY010000318.1:0-2166 GCF_049977125.1 Acidiphilium sp.
CTCGACCGGTCAGCCTTAGCTTAAACACCTGTCCAAAAAACCGGAGCCGCCGCAAAACCCAGACGCCTGAAATAATGACGCGCTTATCAAAGCTCAGACCCTAAGTTACAGAATGACGAGCGAAAGCCAGTGCGATTTGTAGCCGTCCCGTCCGTTCCCTGCTTTGAACTTTGGCTCCTGTTGCATTTCGAGGATGTTCAAGCATTCTCGCATCGGACTGAGACATTTAGGCGGTTGAAGCGGCACATTCCAGGCTATGAAAAAGGCTCTCGTGGCATCTTTGGTCTGACCGAACCACAGTTGGACGTTGCTTCCGCACGCGCGCAGCGTCTTCGTGTCCGTTTTGACGCCCGCGTGGCCAGCGATCCATATACAGCAATGGACGAACTTGTCGCATTATTGAGGAACTTGCGAGACTGATGAATGAGCGCCGAGGAGCCCTCGGTCTTGGCGGCTTTCTATGTGTCGGGGAATAAGAGCACCGCGCGCTTTCCGTGACGTCCGTACCGCCGCAGTGATTGTGCCTGCCAACAATGCCCTGGCGGCCGCAAGCAAATGTCGGAATTCAGGGCGCTTCTAATCGGGAGCGGGCGATCTTCTTTCCACCCCCCTTCTCGCCGTTTGGGGCTCGCCAGCGCGGGTTTCGCGGCCTCACCAAACGAACAGCTGCTTTCGGGCGAGGCCAACCATCGGCTGAGGGGCGCCAATGACGCGCATATCTGCCGCTCGGTCTTCATCTGGATGTGGCCAAAACCCAACTGGCGGCTTTTGTAGACCGTAACGTCGCAGCTACCCAATCCCCAAGCTCGAGTACCCACCTCGATCCGGGTTTCCAAAGCGCAAACTTTTCCGTAACCTCGCGACTGGTGTCAATGCGGAGTGACAGATGCGTACGGCGTTATACGCGCGGTTTTCGAGCGATCAGCAAAGTGCCGCGTCGATCGAGGATCAGTTGCGTCTTTGTAGGGAGTATGCGGCTCGTCAGGGCTGGACGATCGTTGACAGCTATGCGGACCGGGCGATTTCGGGCGCCTCGCTGTTGCGGCCGGGCATCCAGGAATTGATGGCGGATGCCGCACGGGGTCGTTTCGATGTGGTTCTCGCCGAAGGCATGGATAGGCTGTCACGGGATCAGGAAGATATCGCCGCGCTGTTCAAACGCCTTAGTTTCGCCAGTATCCGGATCGTCACTCTTGGCGAGGGCGACGTCTCAGAATTGCACATCGGCCTTAAAGGCACGATGAATGCGCTATTTTTGAAGGATTTGGCCGATAAAACCCGTCGCGGCATGCGCGGGCGTGTCGAGGCCGGCCGTTCGGGCGGCGGCAATTCATACGGTTACGATGTCGTCCGACGCTTTGGTCCGGATGGGTTGGCGATAACCGGAGAGCGGACGATCAATTCGACCCAAGCCGAGGTCGTCCGCCGGATCTTTCGGGATTTTAATCACGGTAAATCTCCCCGAGCGATTGCGGTGCAGCTGAACAAGGAAGGGGTGACCGGCCCGCGCGGCGAGGCCTGGAGCCAGTCGACGATCAACGGGAACGCTGAACGCGGCACCGGCATACTGAACAACGAACTCTATATCGGGCGAATCGTTTGGAACCGGCTCCGCTATGTGAAGGATCCGTCCACCGGCAAACGGGTGTCGCGGCTAAATCCCGCCGACAAATGGGTCGTCAACGAGAATCCTGAACTTCGAATCATCGACGACGACCTTTGGACGGCGGTGAAGGCGCGCCAAGCCAGTGCCCGGAGGTTGACCCGAACCGATCTCATTTCTGAGCCAGACACGGAGAGTAAGGAGTTCTGGCGACATCAACGGCCGAAGCATTTACTCACCGGTTTGATGCGTTGCGGCGTCTGCGGCGGCGCATATAGCAAAATTAGTTCGACCCTGTTCGGCTGTGCGGCGGCGCGGAACAAAGGCACCTGCGACAACCGGTTCAACATTCGCGGCGAGCGGATCGAGGCGATCGTGCTTGACGGCCTGCGGTTTCGGTTGATGGACCCTGCCCTGTTCAAGGAATTCACCGAGGCATTCGTGGGCGAGCGGAACGCAGCCATAGCAGAACGGCGGGCTCATTTCACGGGCGCGCGCGAGGAGCTCAAACGGCTCGATCACCGGAAGACACGTATGATCGATGCGATCGCCGAGGGCATGCC
>NZ_JBMFGY010000319.1:0-2121 GCF_049977125.1 Acidiphilium sp.
AACGTTTGATCTCCGCCGCCGATCTGGCAGCGGTGTTTGTGCCAATGACAATATGAACGACAGCCTACTGCAATTATTAAAGGAAGTAGCCTATTGCTATAATAACATTATGACTGATGGCGCCCTCCGAGACGGCCCACATGGCTAGTTGCGCAGATCGCGCGGGCAGGTTCATCCTGCAGCCTGCTGGATACAGGGCGTTCATTCCTGCGCCTCTACCGCCGGACCCACCAATACTCATGGATTCGCAGCTGCTGAGCCTGCTGACCGACGCCCATATCGCTCTGGGGCGCCTGGACGGAGGCGTGCGCGTAATCCCCGACCCGGACTTCTTTGTGGCGATGTACGTTCGCCGCGAAGCAGTTCTGAGTTCGCAAATCGAGGGCACACAGAGCAGTCTCCAAGATCTGCTGGAGGTCGAGCTCGACCCTGGTCGGGCTTTCGGTTCCGACGTCGGAGACATCGTCAACTACGTGGCAGCCATGAACTACGGCATGTCGCGTCTTGGGGAGCTTCCACTTTCGCTCAGGCTCATTCGCGAGATCCATGCGCAGCTCTTGCGCGACGGCCGGGGGGCGCACGCCACACCAGGAGAGTTCCGGACGACCCAGAACTGGATCGGCCCGGAAGGCGCACCGCTGAGTCGCGCCACCTTCGTCCCGCCGCCTCGAGATGCGATGAGGACCGCACTCTCGGATTTCGAGCAATTCCTTCATCGCCGCGACCGTGGTGCGCTGCTCGTTGACATCGGGCTAGCTCATGCCCAGTTCGAGACCATCCACCCGTTTGTTGACGGTAATGGTCGCGTCGGTCGACTTCTGATCACATTTCTGCTTGTGTATGGGCAGGTGCTTCAACGTCCGGTGCTCTACCTGAGCTACTACTTCAAACGCAACCGTTCCGAGTACTACGACCGTCTGATGGCCATCAGACTGAGGGGCGACTGGGAAGGCTGGCTTCGGTTCTTTCTCCGGGGTGTCGCCGAAACCGCAACTGAAGCGGCCGCCACAGCCGGTCGCATCTTCGAAATGCGTGAACAACACCGGACCCTCGCGATGTCAACATCGGGCGCCAACGGCTTGCGTCTGCTGGCAGCGATGTTCCACCGCCCGTTACTCAACGTCAATTACGTCGCTGCGCAGCTTGAGGTGACTTTTCCCACCGCAAACCGGCTGGTCGGTGCGTTCGTGGATCAAGGCCTCCTGCGCGAGGTGACCGGCCAGCGCCGATCACGACTATTTCGCTACGAGCCCTACCTACGACTATTCGACGAACCCGCAAGCATGATCGACGCAGAGACCAGACCGATCGACACAACCGAAAGCGGAACCTAGCCTCAGTTTTAGGAACGATAGCGATCGTGCGACACGGCATACCCGAGCTGGACGTGGTCGCGCGTGATACCCGGTCGGCGGCCGGTCGGCCAGCCGACCGGCCCGGACAAGAAAGACCGCCATCAGCACCTATGACCTTGCAGCCCTGGTCGAGGTCTCCCCTAACGCACCGCCCGATCGGGCATTTGACATGGTCACAGTCCCAACAGACCAGGTCAGAGTGGTCTGACGTGTCGCCGATCATCGGGTGAAAGGCGTGGAAGCCTGATGCAAGCACGCCTCGCCGCGATCAAAAGCTCAGCGATTCGATCCTGCTTGGCTCCACCAACGAAAGACCTCCTGATCCGCTGGTCCAAGCCAGCTATCCACAGCAATGAATAGACGTGCCAGGCGATTGCGCATCACGGCTGAGCGTCCCATGAGGATCGACAGCCGTCGGTGCGCGGTACAACGACGGCAGAACCAAGACCGCACAAGCGGATCCGCGTGTCGCCAGCGCGTGTGCAGTCGGGCGAGCGCGAGCATCTTGTGGACGAACTGCGCGCCGCTGAGTGCATGGGCGGGACAGCAATTCACCCAGAATCGGATTGGGTCACCGACGAGGCCGCCGTTACCGACCCCGAGCCCCCGCGGCCACGAAAAAGACCACAAGAACCAACAGCGAGACTGTAAGGAGTATCTGAGAGCGCCGCATCGTCAACGCGGAACACTAACCCGGCACCGGTTATTACCAAATGGGTCCTCCATCTCAATGCAGTGACCCGGGTTGATCGCCGTTTGCGCCTGA
>NZ_JBMFGY010000320.1:0-2113 GCF_049977125.1 Acidiphilium sp.
GGGGGAATTGAATGGACGGACCAGATCGCGACGCGGCTGGCGCGGGTCGGCGCGGCGGGATGCGGCGCGGCACCATCGCCATCACGGTTCTGGTATTATGCGCCTATGCTTCGCTGTCGCTGGCGTTCTTCGGCTCAACCGGCTCATGGTCCACCCGCTATCTCGGACAGGGCGGCGACCCGCTCCAGTTCATGTGGTTCCTGAACTGGTGGCCCTTCGCCGCGGCAAACGGCATCAACCCATTCTGGACCCATTTCGTCTGGTACCCGCATGGTTTCGATCTCAGCTGGGCAACGGCGGTGCCGGCGCTCGCGTCCGTCGCCGCGCCGTTGACGCTGATGACGAATGCGGTCGTTTCGTTCAATTTCATCTCGGTGCTCAACCCCGCGCTGGCGGCATGGACGGCTTACCTGTTGTCGCGCGAGATCACGCGCGATGATGTCGCGGCGCTGCTGGCGGGTTTCCTGTTCGGATTTTCATCCTACGAAATTGGCCAGACTCTCGGTCATCTCAATCTCGATACGATTGCCCTGATTCCTCTGATCCCGCTGCTGATGGTGCGGCGGTATCGCGCGACGCTGTCGCGCCGGGGCTTCATCGGCTTGACCGCGCTGGTTCTGTGGCTGCAATCCGGCATCTCGCTCGAAGTTTTTGCGACCTTGATCACTTTTGGTGTGATCGCCGGAGTGATCTTTTGGCTTTCGGGCGATCGCGCCACCCGCCATGGCCTTCAATCCCTCGCCGTCGAAACCGCCATCGCGCTCGGTTTCACCACGCTCGCCGCATCACCGACGCTCTATTATCTCGCGCGTGGCGCCTACACCGTGCCTGCCGTGATCAACTCGACCGTCATGTTCTCCGCCGATCCGGTGAATTACCTCCTGCCGACGATAGTGACCGAAATCGGCCATCGTCTGGCGGCACCGATCATCGCCCATCTCAGTGGCAACGCCGCCGAACAAGGGGCCTATCTTGGCGCGCCGCTGGTCGGCATCCTGCTATTCTGCGCGTGGCGCTACCGGGGCGATCGATCGATGCGCGCGCTGCTGATTATCATTGCCGTCATCATCATCGCCAGTCTGGGACCGGTGCTGCATCTCGCGGGGCGACTGACCGGCGTGCGCTTGCCTTGGTCATGGACTCGGCAAATGCCCTTGATCCGCTCGGCGCTGCCGACGCGCTTCACCCTTTATGTTTCGCTGGCCGCCAGCGTCGTCGTGGCGAAATTCCTGGCGGACGGCGCCGGGCGGCAACGATGGGGACGAATCGGCGTGGCGCTGCTCGCCTGTGTGTTCCTGCTGCCCAATCAGGGCGCGTATCATTGGTCCACGGTGCCGCAGGCCCCATCATTGCTTGGCAACTCCGGTAAGCAACTCCTGGGTCCGTCACCCAATGTAATCATCCTGCCGTTCGGTGCTTCCGGACCGGACATGGCGTGGCAATTCGAAGCCGGCATGTCGTTCACCCAAGCGGGCGGTTATGTTGGCTTCTCGCCGCGTCAGGCGCAGGCTTGGCCGGTCCTGGGCGATTTCCAGCAGGCGAGGCCGGGACCACAGTTTTCCAATGACCTCGCTTCCTTCTGCGCCTTGCACCGGGTGACTGATATTCTGCTCGCTCCCGACACGCCGAAACCCCTGGTGCAGGCCGTCGAGCAACTCGGATGGCCCCGCACCGTCCGGCCTGACTTAACGATCATCAAGGTGCCGCCGCGTCAGGACATCGATTTCTACCTGATCACCGGGGATTACTGGCCAAGCCCCGCCTCCCGGTTCAACTGGATCGGTCGCAGCGCCACGGTTCTCACCGGCGCGCACCCGTTGGCGCTCTCGATAAGCGGCATCGACCGGCCCGCGAGCCTGAAACCAGACATTGTCACTATCAGCACGGATGGCCGGAGCAAATCCTATGCGGTCCTGCCGTCGAGCCGGTTCGATCTGGTCATCCCGCCCAATACGACCACGATCCTCAGAGCCGCGAGCACCTTCGTTCCGGCCAGAGTGATGCACACCCAGGATTATCGGCATCTTTCCGTCAGCATTGCGGCCGCATCCCTGCCAGCGCCGATTGGCCAACCGCCGCGCTGATGGCTATGGTCGGGGGAGCGGCCTGTCCC
>NZ_JBMFGY010000321.1:0-2111 GCF_049977125.1 Acidiphilium sp.
AGCTGCGCCCCGAGCGACCCGCTCGACGATCCCGGCCACGGCTCCACCCTCCGTCTCGCCTCGCGCTTCAAGATCGCCCGCGGCTATTCCTATTGGCTGGTCTTCCTGCGCGAGCAGGGCTGGCTCGACGAGACCGCAGCACCTGGCGATCGGCTGTCCGACGCCCGCAGTGCCGCCTGGTTCCGGTCGCTCAAAGCCCGCGGCAACCGGCCGGGCACCATCATCAGCCGCTTCGCCGAGCTGAGCCTCGCGATCAGGGTCCTGTCACCCGACGCCGACCGGCGCTGCGTCCTCCAGCCGAACGGCGCCTCGGTGCGCCGGCGGCTCGATGACGACCGGCGTGGCTTTCTGATCCCCGACGCCCGCGTCCTCTACCGCGAGGGCTACCGGCTGATGGACAGCGCCGATCCCACCAGACGCGATCGCTGGCGGACCCAGCTGCTCCAGTATCGCGACGGGCTGTTCTTCGCCATCCAGGCCGCCCGCGCCCGCCGTCTCGGCACCGTGGCGCAGACTACCATCAGCGACAATCTACGCCGCATGGACGATCGCTATCGCCTCGACTACGCCCCCGAACAGATCAAAACGAACCGCGTCGACCGCGTTCCGCTGCCGAAGCGGCTTACCCCCTATATCGATCGCTATCTCACCGAGATCCGCCCGCAGCTGCTGCGCGGCCAGACCCATGATGCCTTCTGGGTCGGCACGCTCGGCGAGCCGCTCGCCGAATCCGGCATCGAGAAACTGGTGCGAGTCCGCTCGCGCCGCCTGCTGGGCGTCCCGATCGGCACCCACCGGTTCCGCCACGCGATCGGTACCACCGCGCCTGCGGTCAACCGCGCCCAACCCCGGCTCGGCAGCACCGTGCTCAATATCAGCGAAACAGTCGCCCGCGCGCATTACAACCGCGCCAACGCCGATCTGGCCACTGAGCTGTTCCACCAGGACATGCTCGAACGTACCGAAGATGCCAACAGCCGGGAGAGATTGTCAAAAGTAAAGCAATCGACAGCTTAATTAGTCCTATAACAAGTTAAATATGGCTACGTAAAATAATCACTACACAATAAAATATCCCCGTCAGATCAAATAATAGTCAAATACTATTGAATATTACTACTATTTTACTATATCTATTCAGCAGACACTCCCAGGAACGGCCAAAATCCCGCGCCTCGACCTCGTGACGACGCGCGGCCGATCGTCTGCCGGCAGGGCTAGCCGCCCCGGATCCAACCGTTCCGATCCCTCCATTGGAGACTGACCATGACCCATCCGGTCAACCCGGAAACGGCGCAATACGCCGTGTCCGACACCGCACGCACATCCATCGACACGAACGCAGCACGCCATAGGGCCGATCTCGACATGCTCGAATTCGCCCTCAACATGCTCGGAATCGCCGTCGACATGATGCTCGCCCAGAGCGATCCCGCCACTGACCCGCACTTCGACACCCCGGCCGCACGGACGCACCGCGAAAACATCGCCGCGATCCGCCATGCCTGCGGCCTCGTCGAAAACCGCGGCACCGTCGCACTCCGCTCAGGCCGCGATCTGATCAACACCGTCGAAGGTTTGACTTCGGCATAGGCACAACCCCCCGTCCGGAACACCGGACGGGGGGTTTTTCTATGGCCGTTTTCGATTCCAAGTCGGACATAGGACGCCACGGGTGACGGGTTCAGAGGCGGACATTCAGCCGACTGCCTCGGCTGATAGCTTCGCGACCGCTACGGTCCCACGATTGCCCAAACACATGAGGTGGAGCGGCCATCGACAGTACGTAAGCCGCTGCAGGATTGCCGAAGGCTGCAATTCGTGGGAATCAAAGCGA
Organism: Acidiphilium sp.; assembly: GCF_049977125.1. Taxonomy (NCBI): domain Bacteria; kingdom Pseudomonadati; phylum Pseudomonadota; class Alphaproteobacteria; order Acetobacterales; family Acidocellaceae; genus Acidiphilium; species Acidiphilium sp. The sequence goes on from NZ_JBMFGY010000321.1 coordinate 1,838, forward strand.
CTAAAACATTATGGTAGGGACGAAAGCATGCAGGCCAGTAATCGCAATCTGCCAGAATGGTTTGCAAGGGTTGCAAGTGGTCAGCTCCGCCTTCCGAGGTTCCAACGCTATGAGGCATGGGGCGCAAACGAAGTCGCCAACCTTTTAGAAGCTATGGTCCGTGACCTGCCCGCTGGCGCAGCGCTTATCTTAGAGGTCGGCGACAAGGAACAATTTTTCAGTAGGTCGATGGCTGGCGCGCCCGAGCCGAAGGAGCGGGTCACTGAACACCTTC
>NZ_JBMFGY010000322.1:0-2110 GCF_049977125.1 Acidiphilium sp.
AACATCGCTCGATCCTGATCACCGCCAATCAGGCATTCGGTGAGTGGAACAAGATCTTTCCCGATCAAGCCATGACGCTAGCCGCCGTAGATCGCCTCGTTCACCATGCCACAATTCTGGAAATGAACGTCGAGAGCTACAGGCGCCGCGCCGCAATCGAGCGAAAACGAGCCCCAGGTCGACCCACCACCCGGCAAACCCCCAAAACACCGCATCCAGATTGTCGCGCTACACCCGAAAACACTCCAAATCATGCACGATTGTAGGCATTTTTATTGGCAGATAAAATTAGATCATCATTTTATGTAGTGATTATAACGGCTTGCCTTCATAGCATGGCGCGCCATGCACGAAAGCGATGATCACTACGTCTACACTATTACCCTATGAGGTCACGCTTCCCAACCTGACGAGAGAAGCGCGGCCTGCTCCAGAACTGTCTGCGTGGCCTTTTCCTGCTTATCAGGCGGGTATCCGTATTTCCGGAGTATGCGCTTGACCATGACGCGCAACTGAGCGCGGACGTTCTCGCGCATTGTCCAGTCTATGGTGACGTTCTTCCGCACAGTCTCCACCAGTTCACGCGCGATAGTACGAAGCGTTTCGTCACCAAGAACCTGGACGGCGCTGTCGTTAGTCTCCAGAGCGTCGTAGAAGGCCATCTCGTCGTCGTTTAGGCCGAGTTCCTCGCCTCGCCGCGAGGCAGCCCGCATGTCCTTCGCCAGGGCGATGAGTTCCTCGAGGACCTGCGCGGCCTCAATGGCCCGGTTCTGATATCGCCGCAGAGCCCGTTCGAGCATTTCGGCGAACGACCGCGCCTGAACCACATTTTTGCGACTCCGGGTCCTAATTTCGCCCTTCAATAGCTTTTCCAGGAGTTCGACGGCCAGGTTCCGCTGCGGCATCCCGCGCACTTCGGCCAGAAACTCATCTGACAAAATCGAGATATCCGGCTTTTGGAGCCCGGCGGCCGAGAAGATATCGATCACGCCCTCCGGACTTACGGCGCGCGCGATAATTTGCCGGACAGCGTGATCCAGTTCCTCGTCCGACCGAGCGTCACCGGGCGCCCGCTTGGAGAGTACGGCCTGGAGCGCCTGGAAGAACGCCACATCGTCGCGAATACCCAAAGCACGCTCGTGCGGGACCGCAAGCGCGAAAGCTTGCGATAGTTCGCGCACCGCCGTGACGAAGCGATCCTTTCCATTCTCCTGTGACAGGATGCGCTCCTGCGCGGGCGGCAACAGGCCCAATCTTTCCTGCGGGCTTCCAGTGGTCCACTTCGACCAATCAAAGCCGTGAAGCATGGCGCAGCAGACTTCATGCCTCTCCAGCATCACCGCGACCGCCTCGTCCTGGTCGAGAGCGGTCCGGCCGGTGCCGCCGCTCTCGGTGTAGGTAACGAGCGCCTGTTTCAGTTCCTGCGCGAGGCCGAGATAGTCAACCACAAGCCCGCCAGGCTTGTCCTTGAATACCCGGTTCACGCGAGCGATAGCCTGCATCAGCCCGTGTCCGCGCATCGGCTTGTCAATATACATCGTATGCAGGCACGGGGCATCGAACCCGGTCAGCCACATATCCCGCACGATCACCAGCCGAAACGGATCCTTCGCATCGCGGAAGCGATTGGCCAGCGTCTCGCGTCGCGGTTTATTGCGAATGTGCTGCTGCCAGTCCGGTGGATCGGACGCCGAGCCGGTCATCACGACTTTGACCGACCCAGCGTCATCGCCATCGCCGTGCCAGGCAGGGCGCAGCTTAATGATCTCCCCATAGAGTTCCACCGCGATGCGGCGGCTCATGCAGACGATCATCCCCTTGCCGTCCATGGCTTCGAGCCGCTTCTCGAAATGCTCGACGATGTCGCTGGCGACCAGTTCCAGTCGCTTGTCCGATCCGACAACCGCTTCGAGCTGTGCCCATCTCGACTTGAGCTTTTCTTTACGCTCTACCTCCTCGCCCTCGGTCGCTTCTTCAAAATCGGGGTCGATTTTCGGTCGCTCGGCGTCGGCCAGCGCCAGCTTGGCCAGGCGGCTCTCGTAATAGATTGGCACTGTCGCGCCGTCCTCGACGGCCCGCTGGATGTCGTAGATGCTGATATAGTCGCCGA
>NZ_JBMFGY010000323.1:0-2104 GCF_049977125.1 Acidiphilium sp.
GCAAATCCCGCCCGCACGGGATTTTCATCACGGCGGCCCGGTCGATTTCCGAGGGACTGATCGAGCCGATGGAAGGGATCTCGCTCCCGGTGATTGGGCGACTGGCGATCTTCGGCGAGATCGAGGGACACGGCAGAATTCAGGATGGGGCGGCGCGCCGACCGCCGTATCTGGTGGCGGCGCTTGTTGCGCGACCCGACAAGGACAGTCCTGCCGCGATCCTGCGCGCTTATGCCCATCCGGTTGCGTCCCGTTCGCATCTGTTGCTGCTCGACAGCGACAACGAGCGTCTGACCCTGCGCAATCTGATCGATCTGCAGGGATGGTTGGCCAAGGCGCGCAACGTGTTGATGACGATCGAGAAGCCGCAGTTCGATCTGGGTCCTGAGTTCGACCCGACGGCGCCGGACGCCAGCGCGGACGCGCGTCCCCCGATCATTCCGGATTTTGTGGTTCGGGCCAAAGCGGCGAGCGGGGCGGCAGCTACCGTGATCGTCGAGACCATGGGCTATGACGATGACCGCTACCTCGATCGCAAGCGAATGGTCCACCCGCTGATGCGTGCAGCCCTTGGGGGCGCGCCGATCATTCTGCATCACCCGCGCCGCGCGGGATCTGGTGTCACACCCGAGGACAAGGAGTTCAAACGTCTCCTGCTCCGGGCCATCTTCCAGCAGATCGAGCCCGCGAGCGATCGACCGCGTCAGCAGGTCACTGCGTAGTCCTGACTCTTTCGTTTTATGCTTCACGACAAAGTGAAGACCTCCGTTTCTCTCAAGAGTACGCACTTGCATTCGCGGTCGCGAAGGTCTCCATCAAAGGAGATCGATCATGCGTTTTGCTTTAGCTGTTCTTCTGGCGAGTCTGCCCGGTCTGGCGATGGCGGCGTCGGGTCCCGATTGTGCGGTATCGGCTGCAGACCTTGGGCAGGTGGCGTCGGCGCACCCGCTGGATTTACCAAGTTATCCCACGCCGGTGATGCCGGCCGCCAACCGGCCGGTGTTGGCGTCGCCTGCCAAAGCACTGCCGACGACGAAACCGGTGCCTGCGCAGGTCAATTCGAAACCGGCGGTTCCTTCGGCTGATCCGCCTCTGTTACCGTCCGTCGCCGCTTTGCCGCAGGCCCAGCTTGCCCCGTCGCCCGCGCTGGCTGCTGCGCCCGCACCCACGCCGACATCAGGAACACCGGCAGCCCCGGTGCTCCATTCGGTTCGCGACCTGCCGATGCCTGCCGGGGTCAAGCAGATCCCGGCCGCCGAGATCGCTGCGGTTCCCGCGTTGCGCCAGATCGCCTCGCATGGTGCGAAGCTCTACGATATCGGCACGATCGACGGGATGCGGGGGGTCTTCGCCCGAAGCGGATCGCTGTTTTCGGTCTTCTACATTGCCCCCGATGGCCGGTCGGAGATCCAGGGCGAGATGTGGAGCGACCATGGCAAGAACATCACGTTGAGCCAGGTGGCGGCAATCCCCGGTGTGCTGCCCACGGTGACGATCGGCAAGATCGGCAAGCATGAGGCGGTCGCCCATGCTTATGTTCATCGTAGTGGTGCGTCGCATACGGCTGCGGTAACAACCGCGACCCCAGCCCCGATCGGCAGCGACAAAACCTCTGCTCCGAATGCCCCGCTGCCAGTCCCGATCAGCCCGGCGCAGAAGGCGAAGGAAGTCGCTTCGGTGTTCCGGATGCTGCGTTCGACCGATCACGGGACGGTTGGACCGGCGAACGCGCCACATCTCTGGATGCTGATCGACCCGATGTGCATCCATTCAATCCACGCGATGCAGGCGCTGGCGCCCTATGTGAACGCGGGAAAGCTCCGGTTGAGCGTTATTCCGTTGTCGATCCTCGACTATGAGGACAAGGGCGAGAGCACGGTAAAGGCGAAGGTGATGGTCAGTCGCCCACCGACGCGAATGGTCGCCGACTGGATCGACAAGGGGCTGCCGGAGACCGCCAGTGCCGGTGCAGCGGGCCGCCTGGCGCGGAACATGGCGGTGGCGCGTTATATCGGGCTGACCGGCACACCGACATTGCTGTGGCATGCTCGTGACGGGCTGATCGGCCGGAGCAATGGCAATCCGGGGGATCTCGCTGCGGTCA
>NZ_JBMFGY010000324.1:0-2069 GCF_049977125.1 Acidiphilium sp.
GCTGATCGAGGACATCGAAGCGATCTGCGCCCAGAACAAGGATGAGGGGTTCAACGTCGCTTGCGACATCCTCGCCGAACTCGGGCTCTATGCCCTGACCGATCAGGCCCTCGAAACTCTCGCCGAACGCTGCCGCTACGAATTCGGCAGCGGCGGCATGATGGCCGTTCCGTCGGTGCTCCAGATGTCGCTGGACCTCTGAACGTCTTCATCCCCGCCTTCCAACGTGATAGGAGAAGCCATGGCAGATTCACCTGTTGAAAACCCCAGCACCCCGGACTACCCTCATGAGATGGAAACCCGGGTTGCCATCCTTGAGCATTCGACTGCGGAGCTGAAATTCGAGCTCCGTGAGGTCAAAGGTATGATCCGAGACCTAGCCACCGAGATGCGGGCGGGATTTTCATCGCAAAGTGCTGATTTCAAGTCTGAGATCCGTGACGTTCGATCCGAAATCCGTGACGTTCGGTCCGAAATTCACGATATCCGCGGAGACGAGAAAGTGAGCCGCCGCTGGTTGGTCGGAACAGTCGCCGTCGGCGCAATCACCATCGTACTGGCCATCATCTTTCACCATTAAGCTCAATCCAGACACGACGGACTTGCCCGCCGCGCGCAGCTTAATCTTCCCTACCATCCGCGACTGACCGACCGGACAGGCATGGCCTGCGCCGGCCATTGTTGCATGCCCGAAAGGTCAAACCATGCTCCGCCAATACTTCGCCTCGCCCTCGATGGGCGGGAATAATCCCCTGCGCATCGGCACCATCGCCGTCGGCAGCGTTTACTACATCCAGGATGACGGCTGGTGGCGCGATCGCTACCGCAGCGCACCGATCTGCCGCAACCCCTGGATCGTTGAAGCCTTCCTCAATGGCGTCTGCGCCGCAGCCCGGCACAACCCCGACACCGGACGCTGGGATGACGTCTACCTCACGGGTCGCTCCGACCTCGCAATCGTCCGCTCGCTTCGCACCGGCAAACGCCAGACCGTCACCGTTCGCATTCTCAATCTTGCCGACGACGAAGGGCATCACCGGATATGGCCCACCTATCCCAATCACCCCGCCGCCCACCTGGTCGAGCGCTATCTCAACCGCGATCATCGCCACCAGCCGGTTCGGAGAGCGGCATGAGCGCCGCACCGGAACTCCCCATTATCCCTCGCATGCCGAAATCCCGCCGGCTGCTGATCCTCGCCTGCTCGCAACGCAAGCGGCGCGATCTCGCCCGATCGCTCGCAATCGACTTCTACGACGGACCGCTCTGGCAGACCCTGCGCACCGTCGACCACACTGGCGTCCATGCCCAGGTTGCCGTGCTCTCCGCCCTTTACGGATTGCGCGACGCCCGCTTCGAACAGATCGCCGATCTTCACTACGATCAGGTCATGACCCGCGATCGGGCCGACGCCATGATCGCGGGCGGGATCACGACGCGATGGCCACGGCCACCGCGCCGAAGCCTACCCGACACGTTCGGGATCGCGCCCGCCGCAGAAATCTTCTCGATGACCCGCGCCCTCGATGGCCCGTTCGTCGACGTGGCGATCGTCGGCGGTCACCTCTACATCGACGTCGCCCGCAGCTGGATCCCCGACTTCATCAAATCCGGCTGGATCGCACACGATGCGCCGCTCACGATCATCAACAACGCGATCGGCCGCATGCGCCAATCGCTCCGACAATGGCTTGTCCAACGCGGCCCACTGGACCTCCACGCGGCCCCCGCTTCCTCTTCCCCCTGAAAGGATCCCGCCATGCTCACCGCATGCTGCGACCGATCGGGCACGATCGGCTTCTGCCGAGCCACCTGCCCAGACGGCACCCTGCCAATTGCCAGCCACGCCAATGATGCCTTGCTTCGTGGGGCCATTGCCGCCGTCGCCCGCCATTCGTACGACAACAACACCCTGCTCGTACCAGGCCTGCCCGAAGCGGCCGACAGCGAAGCAGCTCTCGATGCGCTGATCGCCTTCTCGGCACTGGTGCGCGAACGCCTCGCTGCCGATCGAGACCAGAAACCGGGTCAATCCGACTATGCGTTCGTCCCGCGCGACGGCGACGCGG
>NZ_JBMFGY010000325.1:0-2053 GCF_049977125.1 Acidiphilium sp.
GCCGCTCGATCTCTTTCGCGCCATCAATCAGTTTTTTCGCCCAGGCGGGGATTTCCTCGCCGTCATCGAATCGTGGGGCTGCAACATTGGCGCGTTCGGTCATCGTAAATCCTTCAATATCGCCGGATGCCAACGGAGTGAAACGCCAGCATCCGGCAGTTGTGCGACACGCGGCCGAGGTCGTGCCGCATGAGGAATATAGCGGAATATCAGTTATCAGGCAATAATATATTACTGCGTCACTTCGCGTCAGGGCGCGTCAATTACAGTTTATTCGGTGAATACTGATAAGATGGTCGCGGTGATTGGTGCTGAATGAGGCGGCGGAGCGCGGCGGCGATTTCGGATTTTTCGCAGTGATATTTTTCCGGGTCGTGCCGGTCTGGATTGAGGCGTTGAACGCGGCGGGCAAGGTCCGCGATCTGGTCGGCCAGGTGATCGGTCATTTTGCCCCCAATTCGCGGCTGCGTGTAGCTATTGTGTACGGATCGCCCACATAGCTGGGCTTAAAAGCGATCGAGCCCGTTATAATCATTAGATAAATCCATATATGCCATGTCAGTAACTCCTGCCCTGTGAGGGCGGGGGTGGCCTTTTTGCTGGCCTTTTTGGGTCTCATGTGGGGGTGCCCGGTTTCCAATATCGGACGCTCCCGCTTTTCCCTCTAACCCAGCCGGCCATGTGGAGAATTGCGCCGATGCGTCGCTGTTCGGGTAAACCGGTTTTCTGTGTTTCGAGGTGGATTGCCTCATGGGCCACGTCGAGAATTGTGGTTCGCGAGAGCCCGGCGATGTAGGTCATAACCGGCGCTTCCCAGGCGTCATGCTCTTGGCGCGACTCCTGTTCGCGGGTGATGTGTTCGCGCTCGAAGTCGGGGCTGGGCCACCATCCTTCGCCAGCGCGATAGCGCGCGACGGCCTCAGCGAACAACTGATCGCGGTCGCGGGCGAGGGCGTCGAGGTCGATCTTGCCCACCGAGATCGGCCAGAAGCGCCGCGCGCCGGTTTCGTCTCTCAAATATTCGGCCTTGTTCGTCGTGCCGATGAAAACGCATTGCCGGGGTTCAACAACTTCCCTTCGTCCGTAGCTGGGGCGGTACTTTTCGACCGAACGGGTGATGAACGATTTTAGGGCCTCGGCATCGGCCTTGCTTGTCGCTGACAACTCTGCGAGTTCGACCAGCCATTTCCCCCGCAAGTATTGCATTGCGTCTTTGGTCTCGATGGCGGGGATATGATCGCCGAAATATTCCTCACCCGCCAAAATCTTGCAGGCGGTCGATTTCCAAGCGCCCTGCACCCCTTCGAGGATCGGCACGTAATCCATCTTGCATCCGGGCCGGTAAATGCGGGCGACCATTGCGATGAGGAACATTGAGCCTACGGCCTCATGATATGACGTGGGCAACGTTCCCAGGTATTCGCTTACCCACGTCCTCAGACGGGGCTTGCCGTCCCAGCGAAGCCCATCGAGATAATCTTTGACCGGATGATAAGAGCGTTCGACGGCTCGGGCGTTGATCGCGGCGTGAACCGTCGAGATCGTCATATTTTCCAGGCCGGCGCGCTGTAGAAGTTCGAGAAGCACGGTTTCGTCATTATCGAGGACGGGGCGCGGTTTTTCGACGATCTGCGGGTGCGGGCCGGGGATGGGGCGCATGAGATGCGCTTCGCGCGTCATCTCATTGTAGGCGAAAAGCCCAGACAGGCGCGGGTCTTTTCTCAGGGCCACCATTGCGTTGAAAACGTTGTTGCGCGGCTCGCCTTGTGCCGTTGTCTGGCACTGATCCAGCCAAGCCGGGGCGGGATCGTTGCGCGCTGTATCGGCGATCTTTGCCCAGGCGCGGCGAAGTTCGCGCTGCCCGTTCGGCATCCCCTTTTCGCGGACCCACGACGCGGCGCCGATCGCGGTCGAGAGCGTTTCGACCATCTGGTCATAGGTCTGCCCGGCGCGATAGCAGCGTCCGATCGCCTTAAACGCGGCTGCGGAGCGGCTTTTATCGGTGCCCCGCCCATCCGGCGCGGCGCTGGCCTCGGTGCCGTCCTGCGGCTTC
>NZ_JBMFGY010000326.1:0-2006 GCF_049977125.1 Acidiphilium sp.
TCAGTCAGTCTGGAAATACGAGGAAGGTATCAGCGACATCCCGTTGAGTCGACTTCTTAGATACTGCCAGATCGTCAGAATATCGTCTGACAAAATATTTGCCGGGCTCATATCGACGGTCGTGCCGGAACCTGCCGGGCCGCGAGCTAGTCTGCCGCTGGTCGGTCCGACGAACGTGAAATCCGAGTTGACAACACGTGCGGTCGACGAGAGGAGCCGCCAGCCCTCGCGGAATGAACCTGATGCGAAGCCGATCTCCTACCATCGGCAAATCAGCCCATCGTATTCTCTGCTGACCGTCGAAACGATCGATACCGTCCCAAGCGAAACAGGTACTGGAAAGGCAGACTCCGACATGTCAGATTCTCAAGCAGTTCCATTCGTTATTGGGCAGCCCCGACAAACCTCCTGATACGGTGGATTTGACCGAAGTCAATTGGCCGACATCCTATTTACGGTACCCGCAGACTCTTCCTCATTCTTGGTGCAAACCGATTATCGAAACGGGTAGCATCCGAACACGTAGAAGGTCGACGCCTGCTCTGCCATACATTGATCGCTTGAGCGTCTTTAAGCGGTTGATCTGTCCTTCTGTCTGACCATTGCTCCAAGATTCTGTCACCGCAACTCTGACCGCGTTGATATCGCGACATAATTGTTTCGCGAAGCGCTTCATAGAATAGATGCCAGATTGTTTGGCGGATTCGATCCAGCAGTCCAGCTTTTCCGTAGTTCCCCCGATTAAGATGCCTCGGAATCTCATCGCAAGGCTGCGCATTGCTGCAAAATCGGGCGTATCGCGCTTGAGTGCATCCACCTCTTCCGCCTGCCGTGCCGTCAGCAACGGCCGTGGTTTGATGCAAAGCGCCGCGGCGACCAGCGGTGAGGTCGTTTGCTGGCTGCTAGATTTGGCGCGCGTGGCCACCTCGCTGGGAGAGGCAAGGGTTCCTTTTGAAGATTTTGTTTTATCTCGCCAAGGGGAGAGGAACCGGGCCAAGTATGAAAAACAACCAGTGTAGCCTAGGTGCTTGATTTCGTTGAATAATCCGCGCCCGTTTTGATAACCCTCTGCCCATCGGGATTCGAGGTAAGCCTTGTAAAAGGCTGGTGTACACGGCTTTGGCGCCATAGGATTTCTTGTTGGCAGCGTCTGGAGACAGATCCACTTGTCAACCCGCTTTCGACTGAGGCCCAACTCCCGAACGATCTCAGCCGCCGTGTTTCCGGCCTCGTAAAGGGTTCTAACCTGCATGAAGATGGCGCTTCGCGCTTGCACAGCTTGGGATCGCTGCTCCAGCGCCTCACGGGGCAAGTTGTCGTTTTCCCCTGCAGGCGCAGCCGGGTGGCCCGCTATTCGTATGGGCCGCCAAATCCCCCCAAGCTGCTTCTCGATTGCCTCGCGGAGATTTTGGATGAGATGGAAGCGATCGGCAGCTTGCCGGGCATGCGGGGCGCCGGACACGGCGGCGGTCGCATACAAGCCGCACCGGTCGCGGCTGACTATTTCAATGGTGGGGTGTTCGACCAACCAGGACGCCGCGGTTATAGCGGATCGGTCGGGCAGAAGATCCACTACGGTTCGCTGCTCCAAGTCTACCATGATCGTGCCGTAAGTCTGGCCTTTTCGCCAAGCCCAGTCATCAATTCCGATCGCCTGCAAACTGGGTGTCGGGGGCCGTTCTTTGGCTGCCCGCTTCAGCTGACGGAGTATCGTGTCGTCGCTCGCAGGCATCGCGAAGCGTTCCATCAACCGCTCCCCTGGACGCCCTCCCGCGCTGTGCCCAATAAGCCGGACCAGTTCCATGACCCGGCAGGAGCGGCGCGCCAAAGGCGATGCGATTCCTGGCAAACGCTCGGTGAATATCTTTCGTGCGCAGGCTGGATTGCGGCAACGCCATCGCCTTGAGCGCAGCTTGATCATGACCGGAATGCCCTGAACCGGCAGATCCTGGAGACAGCGAAGATAGGAGCTGTGCCTGGAACCGGACAGAGTGCGGCAACCGGGA
>NZ_JBMFGY010000327.1:0-1994 GCF_049977125.1 Acidiphilium sp.
CTGGCGGGCATGGCCGACATAGGGCAGATAGGATTTTTGGGTGTCGCGCTCAAACGCCATGTTTCATGCCCCGGCCAGGCCGCGATTTCGTCGGAAACACCGGGGGCGACGCTCCGCCCCAATGACGCGCCTCGATCGCGCGGCCTTTTGTCTGCGCCCACAGGCTGACGATCCGCACGCCATTGTAATCGTAGCGGACCGCCAGTCGCGACACGACATAGAGCGGGACCATGATGATTTCGTAAAAGGGATTCTGAATGATGATGAGGAGCAGCACCGCGAGCATCATCAGGCCGACCGCCAGGCCGATCGGCAGGCCGAACGCCAATGCCGGGCGCGTCGCGGCGACGAACAGAACATCCTGATCGAGCGGCTCGGGTGCTGCACTCATATCAGCCGCTCCCGACCGCCTGGTTGATGATGTAGGACCCACCGAAGATCAGCACCAAGCCGCCGAGCACCCCGCCGATCAGCCCGAGACCGGCGCGGCCGAGCATGAAGGCGAACCCGACGCCGATCACCGCGAGCACGGCCAGGGTGACGCCGAATGGGCCGAGGATGAACGACGCGATGTTCTGGAGAATGGTCGTGGGATCGACGCCACCGGAGATCGCTTGGGCATGGGCGACTGCGGGCATCATCAGAACCGTGCCGAGCAGGATCACGGGGCGATAGGCGACGACACGTTGGGCGGTGGCGATGCCGACCAGGAGATTATCGGCGGCGCGACGGCGCAACCGATCAGTCAACTCGCGTTGCTGTTTCATGTATTTTCCTGATTTTGGGGTGAACGTGATGGGAACCTCCGGCGGCAGGCGATAGGCGACGGGCGGTGACAGTCACCGACAGTCCGCGAGCGAGGCGGGCCGGTCCGACCTCACCCGGAAACAGATGCCATGATGGGGCGACAGAACTGGACGTCGCGCGGGGGCCGAGCACGCGCCATTTTGGGGGCGGCACAGGCGGTGCCGATTTCGGGGGTACGACCGGCGCGGCCGGGTTGATTTCCGGAACGACGTGCCGGGCGGTGGCGACCACGCGCTCCACATAGCCATTCTGGAATCCGTAGACCGGCGAGCCGGTGTTGTAGCGGGAGAATGCGGCCTGTAGGGCGGATTGGTCATCACCAGATCGACCGGGCCGGTAGTCCATCACCAGCAGCCTGCCAGCCGCGCCGAGCGAGGCGCAGGCATCGAAAGCCGTCTGCACTGTGAGGCCGAGCCGACCGAGATTTGCGCTGTTGATCTGCATGAGACCGAGATCGACCGAATGACCGGCCGCGATTAGGGCGCGTGCCGTGCTGATCGCGGCATCACGGGAGGCGGCGGGCAGATCGAGGCCCGTCGTGTTGTCGTGAATCGCCAGGGTATCGAATCCCGATTCGGTGCCGGCGATCGATGCCAACGTGCCAGGAGCGACCGATGGCGCACAGGAAGCGGCGAGATGACCGACCACGGTAGCAGCGAGAATCATAGCGCCACCACCAGCGAACATAGCAACAATTTTGGGAAACGGCTCATCGTTTGCATTTGCCATAAGGCTATCTTATAAGTCAATAAGAGATAGCCTAATATCAGGTTTAGGGGAGCAATTTGGACCCAGTGACATCTCCCGCGTATAAAAACGGGATGGCCCGACCGAAGCGATTCGTTGACAAAACTATGATTCGATTTCCTCCAAATACATTCCAGGAAATTGATCAGGTTTTGGGTGACAGCGAAGATCGGGCGGACTTGATCCGGATGGCAGTCGCCCGTGAGATATCGTTTCGACGAGCGGGTCTGCACGTGGACGTGCAGCCCTTTCTGATGAAGGGTGAAGATGATCTGGAGTTTTTTAACAATGCGATTCGCCGTGCTCTTGAAGCCCGGCGAGCCATATTGGCCACCGAAAAACAGGAACGTTCGCCAACTGTTCAACCGAAGTCGGACCGCTCCGGATAAATAACAGACAGTTTTGAAATGAGACTGCAACAACCCATTGTGAAATTCGGC
>NZ_JBMFGY010000328.1:0-1983 GCF_049977125.1 Acidiphilium sp.
CGTAGGTGTCGTCGGAGACGATGATGCTCATCATGCCCTGGCCGCGAAAGCCACCACGACGGACATGCAGGCGCGACAGGAACGCCATATTGAGCAGCAAGGCCCCCGGTTGCCATGTCCATGCGCCATCCCGCGGAGCGTCCAGAGGCGTCGTGGTTCGGATGATGCTGTACCGGTGCGGGTTGAGCGCGGTGCCCTCGTACTCGCAGATGATGAGCACACTGCCATAGGCGGGATAGGCGCAGGCGACGAAGACGATCGACTGCACGGGTCCCCAAGGGGTGTTGTGACCAGACAGAATCCGGAGAAGGCTGGTCGGATCATCACCGAGCGGCAGGGTGCCGACGATGAACGGATGCGCTTGCCCGGTGCGAAGCCATGTGGGGGAGACCCCCAGCATAGCGGCGACCTGATCGATCTCCGGATCGGTCAGGGGTACCGTTCCGTTCGCGACGTCGGCATAGCGATCGCCCATCACGCGCGCCACGTTGCTGTATAACCGGCGATCGAGCGGCAGAGCGGTATTGATCGCCTTGCGGAAACGCTCGGCGAAGCTCGCAAGCGGGTTTTCTGCGTCACCGGCGGCTGGCGGATTCATCTGCCGCGACGACGACACGACGGGCGCAGCCCCGGTCAAAGGGAGGACCATTCCAATGGCCCCGCGCTGTCAGGTTTCTTACATTCGAACGACTCGCCGCCGAACTTGACGACCATGCCTCGCGAATAGGCTTCGTGGCGATAGAAACAGGCGTCTTTGCCGGTGACTCTCATGCCGCTGTCATTCCGATGCGTCTGGAGCTCCGACACCTTCTTATTCAGCATGGTCAGCTGAGCGAGAATGGCGTGGTCGTACGCGAGCTTGGCGGATAACATCTGGCTGGCGTCTTCAGGCGCGGTCAAATGCGGAGCAACCATGGTTGTTTGAGCGAAGGCGCATGGCGCCAGCGCAACAGCCACGAGGCCGGTCATAGCCGCGCCGAGTGCGAGCAGGGTTTTGGGGCGGTTAATGGTCCTGGGAGGGGTCATGGAAATCACCTTTGAAGTTGAACAGGATCGAATGGAGCGCATGATCAGAACGACCTCTGGCGGGCTGGGGTGAGGTGCCTGGAAGGGCTGGCGATTGTGATTGCCTCATCACACGCGATGGAAAACTGCTCGCGCAGAAAGCCATCCCGCCGCTCCCGATAGATGTTGCGGAACCCGAACCGCCGGTTCGCCCTTTTGCCCGTAACCAGCATGATTACGGCGATGAACGAGACCACGAGCACATCGAACGCCATGAAACTGCGCGCCAGATCGCCCAAAGCGTTGATCTGTGCGCCGTTGATCGCCGTATGAAGCAAGGGCAGTTTGAGCCCGCCGAACGCGAACAGGATCAGTATTTCCCAGAGCAGCGCGACCGGCGCGACGATGAAGATTCCGAGCAGGATCCGCCCCACGACCCGGAAGAGATTGACGGCCTGTTCGACGGCGATTGCCGGATCCTCCACCAGTGTGAGGTCGAGTGCGGCGAGATCACGAACAGGTACCGATGCAACAACCTCCCAATCGACGGTAATCGTCTTCACGAGACCGACCGGCCGGTCCGCCGTCCAGCGGAGCCGCGCGCGCCAGCTCTGGAACAGGGCGACCACCGCCGCGGTCACCGCAAACAGCATGAGGGCGATCGATTTCGTCTCGCCCGCCTGCCCGAGCAATAGACCGGGTAGATAGAAGCACAGGGCCGGAATTAGGGCGACGCTGAACCCGAGCAGGACACGGCTCAGGAGCAGTTCGATCCCTTTGCGGGGCTTTCGGGCGGGTGGCAGGTCCAGACGGTCGGGGTCATCATGGAAATTGTCGTTCATGGCTCTGCGTCCTGTTATGTCGGCTGGTGCAAATGCTCGGCCTTGCGCCAGTCGATCTCGAACTGTCGGCGCAAGGCGGCGCGGTCCCGGCCGGAATACAGGATCACCCCGATCTCCCGGTTGGCGTTCAGACTGC
>NZ_JBMFGY010000329.1:0-1981 GCF_049977125.1 Acidiphilium sp.
AGGTGGTGAAGTCCGATGAACCCTATGGGTAGTCGCCCCGGGATCAGGTGGCGCGGGGTCACCAGGCTGCCAGGTCGGAATAAATGAGGGCGTTTGAGCGGCAGCAACACCCATCATCAAGGTCAACCCGACTAAAGCGCCAACCTTCACACAAGCCTCCCGGAAAACCGGGAGATTACTGGGCCGTTAGTCGGATGTCGATTCGAATGGCTTCACAATTCTGCTCCTGAATATCTCTTGCATGGATCAGAATGGGCGCCTTGCGGGTCTGCGCACTAGTCAGGCCGCCGGACCAGCTGCGCTTGTCTCGTCATTCCGCAATCTATTTCTGATCGGCAACCTGTCGCCGGTCGGCGTGCAAATCCAGCCTCACAGCTCAACTATGGCGCGCGCGACCCGATGCAGCTCTCCCCGGTCGAATTCGAGCAGTTCTGTGGCATGCTGCTCGCCGGCAGAGGATGGTCAGTGGAGGCAACACGCACCACCGGAGACTACGGCGCCGATATCGTTGCTGAGCGTGATGGCGTGCGCCTAGTCGTCCAATGCTAGCGCTGGTCGAATGCCGCGTGAGTCGCGGCGGTGCAAGAAGCCCATGCGGCGATCGCGTTCTATCGAGCGCATCGATAGGCCGTGATGGCAACGGGAGGCTTCATGCGCGCGGCGCAAGCGCTGGCGGCATCGAACGGGGACCGTCTTGATCGTGCCGGGGCGGCATGACCTCGATAGGGCGCTGGGACGGTAGTGTGTCCATCTGCATTTAAGCGGCGCCCGGCCATGCCGTTTCGTTTATTGCGTTTAATGAAGCCTAAACCTATATGGGTTAGGTCACATAATTCTGTGATCATAGGAGAAAGCCAATGATGGGAACGGCACTAATCGGAACGCCGGCTGACTTGGTGTCAGACGACGATCGAAGCGTCGCTCGCGATGCGAGCAGGGCTCTGGCACGGCTTGCCAGCAACCGATCCGTTCATGTGGAAGCTCGGTCCGATAATTGCGATAGCCAGACCTTCGTTTTGCCTGCCTCCGCCGTGCGCTTGCTTACCGACATGTTGACGCATCTGGCCAATGGGCACGCGGTCGCCGTGATCCCGGAGGATGCCGAACTTACGACCCAACAGGCGGCGGATCTGTTGAATGTGTCGCGTCCATTTCTGGTCGGCCTACTCGAAAAGAACGAGATACCGTTTCGTTTGGTCGGCCGCCACCGCCGCATCCGGTTTCAGGATATGGTTGCCTTCAGAGAGGTGATGCAAAAGAGACGGAAGGCCGCAATCGATGCGATGGTCGCGCAAGCGCAAGAACTTGGCTTTGGCTATTGACGGGTGGCCTTTACCGCTTTGTTCGATGCTTGTGTCCTGTTTCCTGCACCGTTGCGCGATCTTCTGATGACGCTTGCCGAAACAAATCTTTTCCGGGCTCGATGGTCAGCCGAGATAAACGCCGAATGGTTCAATGGAATTCTTCGAACTCGCCCGGAGCTGGACGTGCCGTTGCGGCGCACAATCGATCTTATGAATGGGGCTGTCCCGGACTGCCTAGTTACGGGATATGAGAGCTTGATCGGCGCCCTCAATCTCCCGGATCCTGATGATAGACATGTTTTGGCTGCGGCTATTGTTGGGCATGCCGACGTAATCGTGACGAAAAATCTCCGTGATTTCCCCGCATCAACACTATCTGCGTACGGGATCGAGGCGCAGCATCCAGACGTATTTGTCTGTCACTTGTTCGATCTGGCCGAGCCGGCGGCCATGGCCGCTGTAAGGGAAGTCCGCGGCCGCTTGGTCAATCCGCCGGTCAGTGTAGAGGATTATCTCGACACGCTTTCTCGCCAAGAACTCCCGGAGACCGTCGCCTTTTTGCGAGAGCGTTCGGCACTGATCTAGCCACGTTGATCGCGATCGGTTCCGCCCATCACCGCAACCGATACTCGATCACCGCCTGGCAAGTCCTCGGCGAGTTGCTGGTCGGTCATCGA
>NZ_JBMFGY010000330.1:0-1980 GCF_049977125.1 Acidiphilium sp.
ATCGATCGAGAATGGCGTCGGCGATGGTGGGATCGCCGATAATTTCATACCAGCGATCAACCGGCACTTGGCTGGTGATGATGATGGATCGGCGGTCGTGGCGGTCCTCGACGATTTCGAGCAGGTCACGGCGCTGATCCGCGTTCAATGTCTCTGGTCCCCAATCGTCGAGGATGAGCAAATCGACCCGCGCGATCTGGCGGAGGGTTGCGGCATACCGGCCATCGCCGCGCGCGAGCGCTAAGGCGGCGAATAGGCGCGGGACGCGGTGGTAGGCGGTGGACAAATCCTCACGACATGCTTTCTGGCCGAGGGCGCAGGCGATCCAGCTTTTGCCGACGCCGCAGGGGCCAGTGATCAGCAGATTATGCTTGGCACGGACCCATTCGCATCCGGCAAGCTTGAGGAACATCGCGCGGTCCAGGCCACGCGAGGTCCGATAATCGATATCTTCGACGGTGGCCTCTTGGCGCAGCTTGGCCATGCGGGCCAGCCGTTCAAAACGCTTTTGCCGCCGAAGCGTTGTCTCGTGATCGAGCAGTAACGCCAGCCACGCAGCATGATCGAGGCTGGCCGTATCGGGATGCGCCTGGAGATCCTTGAATCCCTTGGCCATGCCATGCAGACCAAGGGCCTGGAGTTGATCGAGAGTTGGATGCGACAACATTGGTATTCCTTTCAATGAAAATAGCCGGAACCACGGAGATTGCCGTGGGTAATGATCGCCTGCGGCTCACCGGCTGCGGCGGTTGAACGATCGAGCTTCTTGGCGACGATCGAGGCGAGACTTTTGTAGGTGAACGAGCCGATCGCGATGGCGTAGTCGGCCACGGCCTCAGCGCGGGCGGGGTCGAGGTCCTTGAACAATCGGAGAATCCCGAGACAGGTCCTAAATCCCTGCTCGGGATGCGGTCGGCTGGCGAGGATCGCGGTGATTAGCCCTTCGGTATGCGGACCGATGGAGGCGCCCCAGCGGCGGAACCGCTCTGGTGTCCATTCGGCGTAGCGCCGGTGGGCACTCGGCATGTGCTTGATGTCGGTGCCATGCTTGCGGCCCCCGTAGCGCCGCTGATGAACCGCAACGCGCTTGCCGTGGTGGAATATCTCAATGCCGCGCTCGGTCGCGCGGGTATCAACCTGCTGGCGGATCAGTTCGTGCGGCACCGAATAGAAAAACCCGCAAACCTCGACGTGATAATCCAGCGCGACCCGTGCCAGACCCCATTCGGCGAATTCATAGTCGGACGCAGGCAACGCCGCGAGCGCTGGCCGCTCGATTGTCTCGTAAAGATGCCGCCGACTGACACCAATACGGCGCATGACATAGTCGTTGATCCGATCAACCATACCGGCGATCGCCTGGTTGGCTTCGGCCAGCGAGAAGAACGTCTGCCGACGCAGGCGCCCCAGGATATAGCTCTGCGCAAAGCGGACGCCTGACTCCACTTTGGCTTTATCCCGCGGGCGGTATGGGCGTGCTGGCAGCACACCGATCCCATAATGTGACGCCATGCGCCCGTAGCTGCGGTTGATCTCTGGATCGTAAAACGATGGTTTGTTGACGCCCGACTTCAGATTATCCGGCACAATTAACCGCGGAACACCGCCAAATGCGCGGAACATCCTGACATGCGCGCCAATCCAGTCCGGCAGGGTCTGGGTCCAACTCGCCTCGGCGTAGGTAAAGCTCGACGCGCCCAGCACGCCAACAAAGATCTCCGCCTGCCGAACTTCGCCGCTCGCCCGATCGACAATACCGATCCGCTTGCCAGAATAATCGACGAAGACCTTGTCACCAGCACGATGATCCTGGCGCATCACCGGTGATAACCGGGCCTCAAACTCCCTGAACAGTTCACAAAACCGCGAATATCCGTAACCCCCCGGGTGCTGGTCACGATACTCCTCCCAAAGCACCTGCAGATTGACCCCAGGTCGCTTCAGTTCGCAGACCAGTTCGTCCCAGGCCGGCTCGGCACG
>NZ_JBMFGY010000331.1:0-1977 GCF_049977125.1 Acidiphilium sp.
CTCCGTCCCGACCAGCTTTTCACTGCGCAAGGCAGCGGGTGGCGGTCAAGGATGGTCAGGGCTGGGGAATGTGGCAAATAAGTCACCTGCGGAGACGTTTTGGGCGAGACATTGCGATAAATTCGTCAGAACGAATTTATGGCTTTCAATGAATTTCAAAAAATGGTTCTTAACAGCACAATTAATTTATGAACCAAATAATAAATGAGGGAAGAAAATATGTATCGTTCGAGACTGATGGCCGGTGTTGCAGTTGCGGTTTTTGCCATGTCGGGCAGCGCTTATGCGACCGACGGGTATTACCAGACAGGTTACGATCAACAGGTGGTCGCCATGGGCCCGGCTGCGACCAAGCCGGTCTTCATGTCGCCGCAGTGGGCGACGCAGCTCTGCACTGCCTGGAACGATACGCCGCAACTCACCAAGGGACTTGGCGGTGGCTGGGCGCACAATACCGGTGGCAAGCCATACAAGATCATCACCTTGTCGGATTCGATCTGCAAGGTGAGTGCGCCGGTCGAGCTGAAGATCGCGCCGAAGAACGGGCTGGCGGAATGCATCTACGGTGGTGCGCTCACGACGAAGTCGCTCGATCACAGCTACGATTATTCGATGTGGGCGACGACGGCCAACTGGATGAACATGGGTTCACCGATGACCGCGATGATGTTCGGGCGGCTCAATTTCAAAGGGCCGAAGATCGAGGCGATGCGGAACATGGGGCCGTTTGGTGGATTCCTGCATCTGGTGCCGACGGTACCGGCGAGCTTCAAATACTGCCCGCCGAAGGGGCCGGGGCTGCCAAAATAACAGGGTATTCAGAGCGCCTGGCGATGCGAGGAAGCCGATAGGATTACTTCGTATCCTGGGTTGGGTGGCTGCGCTTCACAATCTCTAATTATGGAAAGCGCCGGATAGTCACGGCATAGTCCCGTTCGGGGCGACGCGACTAAAGATAGTCACGGAGATGTGATGGCTGGTCAACGAGGGTGGCGCGAGGCACCCCGAAGGTCTCGCAATATTTTCCAGAGCCGCCACAGCCACCCTTGGAAACCTCGCCGCTCCGGCTCCCGGATGATCACGGAATTAACCGAACCGTCACGCAGCCGAGGAAAGAGGGCGGGGGCGATGGGTCTGATCGGCCCGACCGGCGAGTAGACCGGCAACTGAGATATCCTCGTCCAGTGCCTCCCAGTGGAGGCCGCGAGAACTGATCCGGCAAGTCGCCCGTTGCTCCGGTGCCGCGTGGAACAGTCGCGGAAACCACGCCAATGGGACGCCGAGAACCCGGCCATCGTCCAGAGTGACCCACATCGAGTCCTCATCGAACCGCACCTCGCGGGCTCTAGCTGAAGAACTCATCCCATACTCCCATGATCTTCTGCCGATTCGCCTCAATCACCGCCATCAGGCGGCTGAGGGTCCTGGCGTTAAAGCCGTCATTGTAGGCTACCGAAACCTCAGGATGCAGCCAAAATTTGGCTTCCACATCGTCTTTCTCAACATGCACATGGACCGGCTCTCGCGGATCACCCTCATTGGCGTAGAAAAAGAACCGGAATCCTTCATATCGAAAGACTACCGGCATTCAGGTCTGGGCATTTCGGTCTCCGATCCCCAGGAGAGGAGCCATTTTCGAACCTCCTTGTAGGCAACAACGCGCCCGGCATCGGCCGAATCCATACCTCGCTTGACCGCTGCGGCGAAGGCGTCGGTATCCTGATCATCTTGCGGGCGCGCATTCGGGAGGTTCATGCAACGTGTTTCGAGCGGAGGAGGACAATTTTGCGCAACATATCTGAGCGTACCTGGTCGTGAGACACACTTGGCCGGGGATCAGCACGCGCCTCGGCGACGGCCGCTTCAAGCAGACTGCGCTCGACTTCCAGTTCGTAATCGATAGCAACGGCTGGCAGATTCATGGGTCCAATTTCTCTGGATCAGAGTGTTCATACGCTTGGCCCGGAAGTCAAGCAT
>NZ_JBMFGY010000332.1:0-1974 GCF_049977125.1 Acidiphilium sp.
CGAGGTGACCAACCAGGGGTGATTTTACAACCCACCGCTCGCGATATGTGTGCGCACGTGGTTGCCTTCCCGAGGCAACGGAAACAAGTTGCCCAACCCTGACTTTGTTTCATCCGCTTATAATGCCTAGGAAAACCGGGGCTAGCAATAATAAGTATATGAACCCACTTACAGTCAACAACCGTGAAATCCGAGGACGCAAAATGGAAATCAAATATTACACCGCTGCACAAGCTACGAATGCAAAGTTACCCGGCTCCGGTTATTACGCTATCGGCTCGGACGGTACTCCGATCCCTTCGAGCCGGGGAGAAACCAGGGCAGGTGCTGAAACGTGGACAGAGGAAAACATTATCATGGAGCCAACATCTTCGGAGCAGACTTAAGGTCGGCTCGAAGCCGCGAAACGCTGCACTTTTTTGTATCATTCGTTTTAAGCGATGTCGGCATCATGTCGGATTCGTTCTGATGTGGTTGCTCAAACCGCCCGGATTGTTAAGCGTGAGTGAGTCACCATGCGTCCGTCAGGCAAAGTCTTGCGAATATCACGCATGATAACATCATTTATCATGCGTGATATTTGACCGATGGTGCCCCGTGCAGTATGAACAGTGCATGGTTGGCATCACATCCCCCCAGCAGCTCGAAACGCTCCGGATCTATGCGGCGGGGCAAATTGGCACGCGAGCCGCGATCGAGCGCGCCGGGCTCCACGATTACGCTGATCTGATCATCGCCCTCTCCCAGAACGATCTTTCTCTTCCACGCCCGGCAGAGACGGCGGCGCACGAAGCGCGCTTGGCGCGCGCCCAGGCCATTTTACTGCCGCGCCTGCGTCATGACGATTGATATTAGGCTCATCGTTACCGACGCTGCACCGCTTATCACGCTCGCAGCGGCTCAGAGCCTCGATTATCTCCTGTATCCTAACCTGCCGATATTGATCCCGGATGCGGTTTTCCACGAAGCCACCGCGGCAGCTGGAAAACTCGGTGCACAGGAGATTATCGACTGGTATAGGGCTCACATGGACGCGGTGCGGATCGAGCCCACCGAGATCATTCAGCGTGAAATGTCGCTTCTGGAGTTTCAGGGCGGCCGGTTGTCCCGTGACCTGGGCGAACGAGCGGCGCTGGAGCTGATTCGCACTTATCCGTTCAACCGCCAGGAGCGTGCCCTGTTGTTGAGCGATGATCGGGATGCCGAGCGACTGAGCATCGTCGATCCGGAAAAGCTCATTCTGATCACCACCTGGGATTATCTTCGACAACTAGAAGAAGCCCAGCGCATCCAGTCTGCCGATGCCGTGATCGCGGCGGTGCGGGCAGCCGGTCGCCAACCGCCGCTGTTCAATTTGTTGTCTGGCCATGATCCGGAAATCCGTGAGGCCGTGATGCAGATTATCGCGTCGGCCGGAGAAAAATGACCAGTCAGGTGCGTGCGATCGCCTTGGCACCCGGGCTGGAGGGGCGCGACGAATTCAACCTGATCCCCGCCTTGATCGCGCATGAGGGCGAGAAAGCTGCGTGGCGATATGTTGAATTTTTCACCGCCCATGTCCGGAACTCGAACACGCGGCGGGCATACGCGAGGGCCTGTGCACGATTTTTCGCCTGGAGCAATGATCGCGGCCTGGGGCTGACCTCGATCCGGTCCGTAGACGTGGCGGCTTGGGTGGAGAGTTTGCAGCAACAATATTCGGCGCCTGGTGTGAAACAACAGCTGGCTGCGGTTCGGATGCTCTTCGACTGGCTGATCATCGGGCAGGTGGCACCATCGAATCCAGCATCTGCGGTCCGTGGACCGCGACATGTCGTGAAAGTTGGCAGGACACCTGTGCTGGCACCGGCGGAGTGGCGGGCCTTGGTCGATGCCATTCCAAAAGAAACCTTGCGTGATCTGCGGGATCGGGCGTTAATCGCCACCCTGACCTATTCCTTTGCGCGAGTTGGCGCGGCGTTGAAGATGAAGGTC
>NZ_JBMFGY010000333.1:0-1968 GCF_049977125.1 Acidiphilium sp.
GTCGATCACCGCATGCATCGCGCGATGGATATGCAGCATCATGCCATTATTGCGGCACCAATTGGCAAGGCCGGTGTTAGCGGTGAAGCCGCCGGTGATGAAGTCGTGCATGATGATCGGCGAACCGATCTCCTTGGCGTATTCAGCGCGCTTATACATCTCCTCAGGCGTCGGCGCCGTGACGTTCAAATAATGGCCCTTACGCTCGCCGGTTTCGGCTTCGGATTTATGGATCGCTTCCATCACGAAGTCGAAACGCTCACGCCAGCGCATGAAAGGTTGGCTATTGACGTTTTCATCGTCCTTGGTGAAATCAAGACCACCGCGCAAGGCCTCATAGACTGCGCGACCATAGTTTTTTGCCGATAGACCGAGCTTCGGCTTAATCGTGCAGCCGAGCAGCGGTCGGCCATATTTATTGAGTTTGTCGCGTTCAACCTGAATGCCGCAAGGCGGGCCGCCGCAGGTTTTCACATAAGCGATGGGGAAACGCACATCCTCAAGGCGCAGCGCGCGCACGGCCTTAAAGCCAAACACGTTGCCCACCAACGATGTGAACACGTTAACGACGGAGCCTTCCTCGAACAGGTCGATCGGATAGGCAATGAAGGCATAAAAACAGGTGTCATCACCCGGCACGTCCTCGATTCGGTAGGCGCGGCCTTTATAGTAATCAAGGTCGGTCAGCAGGTCGGTCCACACGGTGGTCCATGTGCCGGTTGAGGATTCGGCTGCGACGGCGGCGGCGGCTTCTTCACGATCAACCCCGGCCTGCGGCGTGATTTTGAAGCAGGCCAAAATATCGGTGTCGAGTGGCGTGTAATCCGGTGTCCAGTAGGTGTGTCGGTATTCCTTGACCCCAGCACTATATTTTTTTCCACTCATCTCATACGTCCTTGTCAGCAATAATGTTGTTAAACGCGACAGTGATCCTGTCGGCGTTGGCAGACCATGGCAAACGTTCCAGGCACGAGCCTTCAGACAAAGGGATGATCAACACTGAACGGACCGTTTTCTCTCAACCTGGGTGGGGTAGACTTTTTTCTCTTGACCAACCACGATACGTCATACAGGGCTAAGACGATCATGGAAAATATATAATTCTTATGCAAGCGATCACGGTTTATGAATACTGAAATCAAACCGCGCCCCAAAACACCACGGCGGCGCAACTTCACCCTGCGCCAACTGGCGCTGTTCGAGGCCGTCGCCCGCACCGGCAGCTTCACGCGCACCGCCGAAGAGCTGCATCTGACGCAGCCAGCCGTCTCCAACCAAATCAAACAGCTCGAAGACCAGATTGGCAGCCCGCTCTTCGAGCATATCGGTCGCAGAATTTCGCCCACCGAGATCGGGCGCGAGCTGGCGGCGTTCTGTCGCGACATCGCGCAGCGGATCGATGAATTCGAAAATATGCTCGATGATATCAAGGGCCTGCACCACGGCGTGCTCAATGTTTCCGTGGTCAGCACGGCGGAGTATTTCTCGCCCTACCTGCTCGCGCGATTCTGCGCCCACCACCCCGGCATCACCGTCAATCTCGACGTGACCAATCGCGACGCGGTGCTGAAACAATTGGCGGACAACGCGCCGGACATGGCGATTATGGGCGTCCCCCCCGAAGGGGCGAATCTGGTCTCTCAGTCATTCATGCCCAACCCTCTGGTGGTCTTAGCAAGCCCCGATCATCCGCTTTGCGCGATGCGTAACGTGCCGATCAAGCGCGTGGTCAAGGAGCGGTTCATCATTCGCGAACCTGGCTCTGGCACGCGCGACGCTTTTGAACGCTTCCTGCATAGAAATGGCGGTCGCCTGCAGAATTCCATGGAGATGAGCAGCAACGAAGCGATCAAGCACGCGGTGATGGCGGGATTAGGGCTCGGCGTGGTTTCGCTCCATACCTTGGAGATGGAGCTGAAACTCGGTCGTCTCGCGATCATCGATTTGGTCGATTTTCCGCTCGAACGC
>NZ_JBMFGY010000334.1:0-1968 GCF_049977125.1 Acidiphilium sp.
GGGCGCCGGTTTGATGCATGATCGCAACGCAATCATGCAGATGGGCCAGGGCCTTGTCACGAATCCGGGTATCGGGATGGGTGAGCGAGCCAAGGCGATAATCCTCGTCCTGGAACAGATTGGGGTTGATGGCGCCGATCGCGATGCCGCGATCGGCGGCGAAGCGACCGAGGGCTAACGCATTGTCCACCTTATCCCACGGGATATGCAGCGCTACGCGCGAGGCGATGCCGGTCATGCGGTGAACCTCCCCTGCGTCCTCGATCTTTTCCCACACGCTGCGCGCTGCACCGGGACTGGCGAAGGTTTTGAAGCGGGTGCCCGTGTTGCCGAACGCCCAGCTTGGCGTTTCGATGATCTGCGCGTCGAGCTGTGCGATAAAGGTTGCGTCGTCCATCAATCCTCCGCGACGATCAGCCGGATGTCGGCTGCTTCCAGGGCTGCGAGATCGGCCTCTGCTGGCATCGCATCGGTGATGACGACGTCGATTTCGGTCAAAGTTGCGATGGTTGCCAGCGCCCGTCTACCGAATTTCGAAGAGTCGATCAACGCGATCGCAGTTGCACCTGAGCGCAGCATGGCGCGTTTGGCACCAACCTCTGGCAGATAGGAATCAGTCAGGCCGAGTACTGCGTGAAATCCCCTGGTGGAGAAGAATACCTTGTCAGGGTGTAGGCAGGCCGTAACGTCTTCGAACAAAACGCCAGTGAAGGAGCGCGCTGGGGCGTGAAACGCACCGCCGACCAGCACAAAATCGACCCCAGCGGCGGCGAGCGTGGTCGCGGCATCGAGGCTCGAGACAATGGCCGATACCCCGTTCCCGGTAAGCATACGCACCAGATGCAGTGCTGTGGTCGAGGCATCCAAAGCGATCGTGTCGCCTGGCTCGATGAGACTGAGGGCGGCCCTCGCGATTGCAGATTTCGCCTCGGTGTGGCGGCTGGCGCGCAGCTGGTGGCTGAGTTCCTCGCTCATGCGCTCACGTAGCCGGGCACCGCCGCGCACCCGCTCCATCAACCCCTGCTCCGCCAGCGCATCGAAATCACGCCTGATCGTCATGTCGTGGACGCCGAACTCAGCGGCGAGATCGCGGACGCGCAGGACCGGCGCGTTGACGGCACGGCGGAGGATTTCCGCCTGGCGCAGCGTGTCACTCATGGCGGGCACACCCGCTTTGAACATTTATATGTGCGTTCCCACATCCCAATCATCGTTTACGTCACAACGCGCGGCCTCACAAGTGATGGTCTGATGAGTTGTTTATTTGCCTTATATAGCGCCGCACAATCGCGAACTAAATTGGTCGGGTTAGGTAAGAAAGAAATCGCTTCTTTTTAAAAAACAGGACCTTTCCCGCTACCCTGCCCTACTCACTTGACAGATCAATGTTTATTCATGTTAACTTCCAAAGATAAACTGAACCCAGAGGTTCGGATTAATCAATCTCTCGGAGGGAAACGCGCCATGAAGCATCATTTTCGGTCACCATCGATCCTGGTCGGCCTTGCCTTGCTTGTTGCCGGTTGCGGCACAGCGCTGGCCGCTGAGCCGAATATCGCATTCGTGCCGAAACTGGTCGGGATTCCGTATTTTTCGGCGATGAAACAGGGTTTTGAGCAGGCTGGTAAAAAGTTCGGTGCACACATTATTTATCAGGGACCGACCACAGCTTCGGTTTCAGGCCAAGCTGAGATCGTGCAGAGCCTGATTAACAAGCATGTCAGTGCGGTCGGTGTTTCCGCGAACAGTCCGACGGCGCTCGAGGCACTGGCGAAGCAAGCTAAGGATCATGGCATCCTGTTCTATTCGACGGATTCGCAGGTCGATGGTCCGGACGTTGATCTGCGGGTGCAGCAGACCAGTAATAAGGCGTTGGCCGATGCCGTGATCGATCAATTGGCGAAGGCGATCGACGGAAAGGGTGAGGTCGCGTTCGTTTCCGGTGGTCCGACCGCGACCAATCTGAAC
>NZ_JBMFGY010000335.1:0-1956 GCF_049977125.1 Acidiphilium sp.
ATTAAACTCCCGAGTGTTATGGGTAATCAACGTCAAAGAGCGGGCAAGCGCCTGTCCGGCGATTAAGATGTCATAAGGTCCAATCGGTGTGCCGGCATCAGCCAAAATCGCTCTGATTTCGCCAGCTTGTCGAGCATCTTCCCGATCGAATTCAACGACCTCGAAAGGCAGGGCTTCGATGCGTGCCAAATTCCCGACCCGCTGCAGCCCCTTGAACGCCCCGTAAAACAGTTCATACGCCACGATAGCGGGCATTCCGAAATCTTCAGGCCTGTGGGCTTTCAAGCGGGTGAGAAACCCGTCGTCGCCCCGCAACAACGCTATCACCGCGTTGCTATCTAGAAGGAACTTCACTCAAAAAAATCCAAGCCGAGGCGGTCTTGCATAGCCGGCTGTTCGGTTGCAGCTGTAACAAAATCCTGATCTAGCGGACCTATCACCTGATCCAACCATGCCCAATCGTGCGCAACGGGTTCGAGGATGACCGAACGCCCATGGCGTCGGATCCTTACCTCATCGGTATCGAACCTGAACTCCTTTGGCAGTCGTACGGCCTGCGATCGTCCCGACCAAAATACTTTCGCCAATTCCATTTCCACACCTAAGGTATATATCATCCATATATATCATACGTGAGACAGACTTCAAGGGCGGAGACCGGCGGCGCGGGTTGATGCAAATTCTCAATAGCTACGCACCACCCACGTTCGAATCCCAAAAGGGCTCAGGTCCCACCTTTCGAACGGCCGCAATGGGTGGATTTCGGACAAAAAGTCCGTAAGCGCGCCCCCTGCCAGCCAGCGCACTTGCTTACCTTTCATACTGAGCAGGGCCCCGGACGAGTGCGTTAGACTTCTCCGCTGGTTATGAAGCCTCCGTGGATCGCGCCATCTTCACCGATTTGTGAAAATGGTTCCACAACTGTTCGCAATTATTTTCATGCGCAAAGAGGTTACAGTATGATAACTTTTAAGTGTTGTTTGGTTAATTAATTTTTGGCATGCAGGAGAGCAGTTTGGAACTTCGTACATTTACCTACCAAATCGCTGGCTTGGCCATGATCTTCGGCCTCTCTGGTTGCGAAACCCCGAAAGTTGTTTCTGTCAACCAACCATCCGACAATACGTTAAACTGTGCTCAATTAAACGATCAGTATACGATCGCTAGGACCTACTATAAGAAGGCCGAGGGCGACCGGAGTGTTACTGGAACGAATGTCGCTGCTGCAGTGTTGTTCTGGCCTGCCCTACTTGGAACCTATGAAAACACTAAAGATGCGATTCACGCTGCAAAGAAGCGTGAAACCAAGATGATTAAACTTGCAAATCAGAAATCCTGCGCTTGGTCCAAAAATTTGATGGTATCACCGTAGCGGCCCACGTTTGACTCCGCCGCGTTCGTGAAAAGAGAAAGAGGAAGACAAGCCTCCCGTTTCTTCATGCCATCCGTCGGCACGGTAGGCCGCCGGGATGTCAACGACTCTACCTTCAAAGGGTACACCGCCGAAAGCCGGCACGTCCTGCAATCATTTACGATGATCTCCGAGGCGGCGGTGATGGAATCGATCAAGCTCGGGCGAGGGTGAAATCGCCCGGCACCACGTGATAGAGCAGTATCGAGGCGATTTCCTTCTTGTTCGCGGGCTTCAACAGCGTCGGCACCGTGCCCTTGGGCAGCATGTCGAACGCCTGGTTGGTCGGCGCGAATACGGTGAACGGGCCCTTGCCTTCCAGCGCCTTGACCAGCCCGGCCGCCTCGACCGCGGCGACCAGGGTGGTGTTGTCCTTCGAATTTACCGCATTCTGGATGATGTTCTTGGTCGGATACATCGCGGCGCCACCGACCATCACGGTGTCGGTGCCCATGGCGGCCAGTGCGGTGCCACTGATCGCGAGCGACGCTACGGCGCCGATCAGCATGGTTCGTAATTTCATCGTGTCTCTCCCGAAAACGATC
>NZ_JBMFGY010000336.1:0-1936 GCF_049977125.1 Acidiphilium sp.
TTTCCGCCGATACCGGACGTGCCGCATGACCAACGCCCGGTGCCGGATTGGTCGGTCGTTCATCGTGATCTGCGCCGGCCGAACATGACGCTTGCACTGGTGTGGGAGGAATATCGTGCGACCTCGGTGAACGGGTTCGGGTACTCGTGGTTCTGTGATCTCTACAGGGACTGGGCGGGTCGGCTGAAGCCGACGCTGCGCCAGGTCCACACGGCCGGAGAACGGCTATTCGTCGACTTCGCCGGTCAGACGATGGAAGTCATCGATGGGGCGAGCGGAGAAGTGACCCGGGCCGAGATCTTCGTTGCGGTCCTCGGTGCGTCGAGCTTCATCTATGCGGAGGCGACCTCGAGCCAGGGGCTGGCGGACTGGATCGGCGCGCATGTGAACGCGTTGGCTGCGCTGGGCGGGGTTCCGCGGCAGATCGTCAGCGATAACCTTAAATCCGGGGTCACCAAGGCTTGTTTCTACGAGCCGGTGGTGAACCGCACCTACGCCGACATGGCAGCGCATTACGGCACCGCGATCATTCCCGCGCGCCCCTACAAGCCGCGCGACAAGGCCAAGGTCGAAGTGGGTGTCCAGGTGGTTCAGCGCTGGATTTTGGCCCGGCTACGCAATCGGCGGTTTTTCTCGCTGGCCGAACTGAACCAGTCAATCCGTGAACTGACCGCGCAGTTGAACGTTCGGCCGATGCGGGGATGGGGCACAACCCGGCGGGCTCTGTTTGACCAGATCGACCGCCCGGCGCTCCAACCGTTACCGGCGACGCCCTACGAATATGCCGATTGGAAGCGATGCAGAGTGAACCTCGACTATCACATCGAGGCCGACAAGCATTTCTATTCCGTGCCGTATCGTCTGCTGCGCCAGGAGGTCGAGGCGCGGATCACCGCCAGGACGGTGGAAGTGTTCCATCGCGGCAAACTGGTCGCCACACATCAACGCAGCAACCGCCCGCATCGGCCGACCACGCTGGCCGAACACATGCCGAGTTCGCATCGCCGCTACCGCGATTGGACCCATGAGCGCATCCAGCGCGAAGCCGCGGCGATCGGCGATGACACCGCTGCCCTGGTCGCGCTGATCCTGCGCTCGCGCCCGCACCCCGAACAAGGCTTCCGCTCGTGCATCGGTATTCTTCGGCTTGCCAAGCAATACGATGCCGAACGCCTCGATGCCGCCTGCGCGCGGGCGCTGGGCCTCGGCACGCGCTCCTACAGCTCGGTGGCGGCAATTCTGAAGAATGCTCGGGGAAGGAAGGTCGCGAGCCCGTCTCAACCCGAACAACCCAGCCTGTTCCACGAGAATATCCGTGGCCCCGGCTATTATCATTGATCCGGCTCTTATCATTGAAAGGAACCAACACGATGCTGATCCATCCCATGGTGGAACGCCTGCGCGGCCTCGGTTTGGCTGCGATGGCCGATGCCTTCACCGAGATGCAGCACCAGTCCGCGGCCGACGACCTGCCACGCGAGGACTGGCTCGGCCTGATGATCGACCGCGAGGTCACCGCGCGCGACAATGCCCGCACCTCCCGTCGGCTGCGCCTGGCCAAGCTGCGGCAGGCGGCGGTGGTCGAGGATGTCGACCTGCGCACACCGCGTGGCCTCGACCGCGGCCTGTTCCAGTCGCTGACCACCTGTCGGTGGATCCGCGAGGGCCAGCACGTGCTGATCAGCGGTCCGACCGGTGTGGGCAAATCATGGATCGCTTGCGCTCTGGGCAACAAGGCATGCCGTGAGGGCGTCTCCGTCCTGTACCGGCGCGCCCCGCGCCTGTTTGCCGATATCGCCACGGCACGTGGCGAAGGCAGGCTCGCGAGGCTGATGACCACCCTCGAACGCACCCGACTGCTGATCATCGATGATTGGGGTCCCGAGCCCCTGACCGCCGAACAGCGCCGCGACCTGCTCGAGATCGTCGATGATCG
>NZ_JBMFGY010000337.1:0-1915 GCF_049977125.1 Acidiphilium sp.
CATAAACTGTTACAGACCATACTCGTAAAACGAACACTATAATCAGATAAATCAACTATTAATAAGGAAGGAAACAAACCGCATGAATCTCAGCTATCCCCTCATTCCGTTTAAGCATAGAAACCACCGAATTCGGGTGCGGTCGAGATGGCGCGCGCGAACGCTTCGATGAGCGGGATCAACCGGTGTTCGGGCATGTTGGGGATCAGTTCGTAGAGCATGCAGCCCTGGCGGAACAGCGAGTGGGTGCGGATCTTGCTGGTGTTGGACTTGAGTAGCCGATCCATGCCGAGGCGTTCGCCGACCGTGCCCAGCAACGTCAGCAGTGCGACGGCGAACGCGCTGACGAGCAAAATACGGTCGCGCCGCGTTGGTTCGCCGATGCGGGTCGACGACAGCCCCATGCCGAAGCGTAGGTCCTTGGTATCGCGGAACTGCGGCTCGATGGTCCAGCGGCGGGCGTAATGGTTGACCAGCATCGCCGCCGACGCCTCCGGGTCGCTGGCGGCCAGGCACCACGGCTCCTTCATCGCCTTGGCATGGACGCACACCACGGCGCCGACCTGCTGTCCCTTTGCGGTGACGCGCGCATCGCGCAGCTTGCGCGCCCGGCCGCCACGGCCGACCCACTCTGCGGCGGGTTTGGATGTGCCCTCCGCATCGGTCACTTTGATGTTTCCACGAAAGCGGATGACGTAGCCGAAGCCGAGCGTGTCCAGGAACGCAAACAGCTTCTGGTCGCCGAACCCGCGATCGGCCAGGATCGTCACCCGGCACCCCGCCGGCACGGTTTCAGCTAGGCGGCGCAGACAGGCGTCCTCAAAAGCATTGCGCCGGGTTGCGATCTCCTCCTTCCAGACGGTCAGCCAAAGAAGAGGTGCCGCGCGGCCATGGTCCGTCACCAGGCTCAGTACCAGCGTCGATTGGTCGTCGTGGTCGAAGTCGGTCCAGTCCATCGCCACCAGGACATCGGACCGGCCGCCGAGCTGATGGGGAACCCAGCGGGCGAAGCTGTCCCATACGTCGATGCCCACATTGCTCATCAGCCGGTCCACCTGTTTGACCGCATGCTTGGTGACCAGGCCGCGCGCCAGCGCCAAGGCTTGGCCGATCGAGGCCACCGCAAGCGAGGCCCCCGTCATCACGCCGAGCGTGGCACCCGCCAGCGCTTCGACCCGCTTGGCGTGAAGATCATGCCCATACAGCTCGCTAATGAACCCGCCAACGTCCGCCAGCCGCTTGCTCGAAACCTCTGACTTTATCATCGCCATGCTCCACATATCGCCTGCAGCGGTCATACGGAGTAGGCGCGAATCGCGCCTATAGGCAGGTCAATTCAAATGAGGGGATTCGTGAGGGGCTAGGGGGTTATAATCTGAATAGGACGCGCCGGCGGCGATTTTTGCACTGGTTATTTTAACGAATATCGAAATCCGTTGGATCCTAGATCTAAAGCATAGATACCTATCTTAATTTTTAACCATTTTGGTGACTGCAAGACCACCTAAGCAGCAGACTGATCGACATAAATTTTATACTATGAATCTGAAGGTATTTTTGATATATTATATTTTTACGTTATTGGATTCAATTTCTCATCGAATAATTTTTTAACCCAAAATAGTCCAATAATTGAGATATTTCGACACTAAAACTTGACAATACTACCGCCAGCTGCGTAATTAAATTCGCTAGTGTGTCTGTCGGTCGCTCATTCATCGCGGGGTTGCAGATGTCGTCAATCATTTCTGGCTGGGCAATCACTCGGTTTGCCGTTGGCGGCATTTTCGCCTTGCTCTGTGCCAGTTGGGCGGCGGATGCGCGGGCGTCAGTAATCGACGCGACAACAGTGGCTTCCTCCTGCTACGCCGGGTCAGGCTTTGACAGTAACTGCGCCGACACCGGGTACATTTCG
>NZ_JBMFGY010000338.1:0-1908 GCF_049977125.1 Acidiphilium sp.
AGGATTGCCGCGAGCGGAACGAGTTGGGTCTGATACGGCAGATCCCGCGCGCGAAAAATCTTCAGCCCGTGAAGAAACTTCGCGGCGAGTTTATACCCCTGCTCTACACTGTCTGCGTATTGCCGGTAGGCGGCGAGCGGTAGCTGGAGCAGACTGTTACGATTAGCGCTGATGGCGGGCGGTTCACGGCCCTCGGCTTCGGCCGTCTCCCGCACGGACTTCGTATGAAGCAACGAGATCGCCTGCAGGAATTCGACCGACTCGACATGCGCAAGCACCGGCAGCTTTACGAGCCGATCGCGTCGCGCCTTCCAGTCATCACGCAACTGGAAATTCTCGGCGGCATACATGGCTGTGACAAGTTCGAATGCATCGAGTGCTTTCCCGCCCGTATTGACCTTCTCGAATACGAGACACACGGCTGCACGGCTGGTATCCTTGCCGAGCGCGATCACTGGAACTTGGTAGTCTGCAAAATTGTTGATCACCTTGATCGAAAACTCATTGATCAGGGCCATGTGGGCTTTGCGCGACTCCATATCCTGCAAGACCCAGGTCAGTGCGGCCTGAATCCAATGCTGAGATTTGAATATCTGATCGATCGGAAAATAAAGCGCTGCAAATTCCGCCTCTTCGGTCGACAGATCCAGAACGACATCGCGACCGAACGCCCCGCGGATAGTTCGGTCCTCGGGAACGGCGATAATCGACTCTCGCCGCGATAGTGTCGGGTTGATAGCCGCCTGAATGTCGAAATAGAAGTGCAGTTTTACCGGCCGTTTCCGTGCCGTCTGTGTCAGCACCGGATCGCGCGTTGACGTCGATTGGTACAGCGATGTCATTCGTTGCTGTCCATCGAGAAGAAATGATTCGAGGCGCTTCGTGGCCCGAGGTGCCCCTTCGACCGGGCGGACAGCGAAAGCGATCTCGCCTGAAGCATCAAGTGTCATCAAGGCACCAACGGGAAAACCTTCTGACACGGATGCTAGAAGATCAATGATACGATCCTGGTCCCATACCCAGCCACGCTGAAAATCAGGGAGCTGGATTTTGCCGTCGTGGCAATCCTGCATCAGGTCTTTGAGAGGAAATGGGTTTGTCTTGAACGACGTTGTCACTTTTGTGCTCCTAAAAGCGTATCAACCAGCTCAATGAAATCTTCGTCCATCAGCGCCCAGTCCCGAAATTCGGCAAACTCCCAGCGGCCGAAACCGCCCAGATTGTTGACCCCCGGCACCCACAGTTCGCGCGTGGTCTCCGCCTTAGCCTTGTCAGCCTCGGTGCGCAGGCCCTTCACTTCGAGAATGAGGTTGACCGGCTCCGCGCCGCCGTCATCGATCCGGACCAGAAAATCCGGCACGTAACGGCGCATGGTCCCAGCGTCGAGATAGGGGATGTCGAACCCCATGGCCTGGTTTTTGGCATAGGCCAGCACGCGCGGGTGGCCCTCCAGCGCCAGGGCGAGCGGTTGTTCCCAGGTGCTGTCCAGCACCACGTGGCTGATGTGGGATTTCGGTGGCCGGGCACCGGTGGTCCAGCAGGGTTTGGACGTGATGAAATTGACATGCCGGGTAGAGCCGCGCGGATTATACGGGTCGAGCACCGCGAGGATCGGGCCGTTGCTCGCACGGCTGAGGGCAATGTCGATCTTGCTGGCGGCGCGCGCGAGTTGGTCCTCGTAGAGAATGGCGCCGATCGGCACGCCTCTGGTGACCAGATACCCGCCATCGAGCCATGAGCGGGCGATTTTCTGGATCTGCGGGAACAGATGCTGCCGCGGTACGCCGTCCTCGTCGCGAAAATGGGTGTAAAGCAGGTATTTGGCGAGGTTGTAGCTGATTTCAGACGGGCGCAGCCGTTCCATGACCTCGGGCGTGATGGTCACGCCCTGGCCAACGATACCTTCCA
>NZ_JBMFGY010000339.1:0-1880 GCF_049977125.1 Acidiphilium sp.
ACCTGACCAGCCTGATACTGCCAAAAGGAGATGTCGTCCTCGCTTTGGATCGGCCACGGCCCGGAATCTCGGGGGGATCGACACATCACACCACCGCGCTCTCGGCGTGATAATGCCTTTCCGGGCGGATTTTCTGATCACAGAAAAGTGAATCTGCGCGTCTCGTTTGCATTATGCACTTGCGATCCGGGAGGAAATTCTTCGGTGCGGAGGTGTTGAGATGGATCTCGCGATTACCAGCTCCCGATCGAACGGAGACGATGGGGCCCCGCGGGCCGGCGATCTCCCATCGGTCGATATTCGCGCCCTGTTGCCGCTAGCGGCACCGACGGTTGGCCGCATGGCGCGTCTGATGGTCGCCACCTATCGGCTGAGCCGTGGCCCGGGCCGGTTGATGCCGGTTGAGTTCTTCCAGCACCGGCTTTGGGATCGCGATCTCATGCCGGGTGACCGATCGCGCTTCGTCGGGCTGGCGGCGCAGGGCCAATTCCACCGTACCGCCTGCGATTACGGCTGGCGTGCCGTTGCCGACGATAAGCTGATCTCGCAGGCAACCTTATCGACCGCCGGTATCTCCTCCCTCCCGGAAACAGTCGCGGTCGCACATCCCACCCGATGTCTGGAAGGTGCTGCGTGCTTGCGGTCGGCGGAGGATATCATCCGGTTCCTGCGCGATCCGTCGCATTATCCGTGGGTCGCCAAGCCGATCGACGGGGTCTTCAGCGTCGGTGTGATGCACGGGATATCGCTCGACCCGGCGTCTGACATGCTCTGCACGGTAACCGGTGCCAGCTTTCCAGTCCCGGCTATCGCGGCTCGCATTCATGCGTATGCCGGCGGTTATCTGATCCAGCGCGCGCTTCAACCGCTGACCGATCTTGGTCGGATTACGGGCGGGCGGCTCTGCACGGTCCGGGTGCTGGTGCTTCTCACCGAGACTGGCCCGATCATCCATCGCGCTGCCGTTAAGATTCCGATCCGTGGCAACGAGGCTGATAATTATTGGCGCGAGGGCAACCGGCTGGGCGCGATCGATCTTGCCACCGGTGAAGTCACACGGGTGATGACGGGCAAAGCCGCGTCGCTGAGGCGAGACCCGATCCATCCGGATACCGGTTGCGCGATCGAGGAGGTCGTCGTCCCGGACTGGCAGGCCCTCTGCGCCCTCGTCGTGAGGGCGGCACCATTTTTTCCAGGGATCAGGACGCAATCCTGGGACGTCGCAATTTCGGATCGGGGACCGATTTTGCTTGAACTGAACTGGGGTGGCGATCTTTATCTGCATCAGATCGCGCATGGCGCCGGCGTCCTCGACGATGCCTATTGTACGCATCTGCGCGCCTGCGGGTTCCAGGGACGACTACCGGGGTAGGGAAGGGGAGGGTAGACGGAGATGCTGTCGATCGCGCCCAGAGGAACGACCAGCCCTGCCACGCCGCTGTCGCGGCGTGAGGATCAGCTGTTGCGGCGGGCGTTCGGACGTTACGGGGTGTATGCGGAGCGCGAACCGGCGGCCGAGATCGTCAGGCGGGTTCAGGACTCCGGGCCGGGTCACTGGATCCTGTGCGACTGCCTTGGCACTGCCGGGGAGGATCGTCCGCCGGCGTTGGTCCCTGTTGCCAGCAAGCACATCCGACGCCACGCCAATGAGCGATGGCCGTCGCATGCGCCCGATTGCGATTTCTTTCGCGAGCCGGAGGAGCAGAAACGCCTCACGGCGAGTTTCAGGCTCGAAGATCAACCGCCCAGCCTGATCAAGGGTTATCCTGCGCAAGCCGAGCCCGAACGGGTTCACCTCGCCGGAGTTAGTCAGGCCGAAGAGCGCTCTCCGCTCGCCCGCCTGCTTCTCGCCCTGGTTGAAGAGGCCGGATTGCAGCGCG
>NZ_JBMFGY010000340.1:0-1875 GCF_049977125.1 Acidiphilium sp.
GTTCGAGGCCCAGCCGTTTTTCCCTGACGTTGATAGCCGGTTCAAGTTCTGCGCATTTGTCGCCAGCCCGTCGCCGGTTCATGCCGACACGCGCTGCGCCTTCTTTCTGCAGGACGTATCAGAGCTTCTCGATCCGGAACGGTGCTTTCCGCTCTCGGCTCAGGATTTCGCCAGTGTCAACCCGAACACCGGCACTGCGCCGATATTCAGAACCAGGCGCGACGCCGCACTGACCACAGCGATTTATAGCCGTCTGCCCGTGCTGGTTGACCGTTCAACCGGTGCGGAGGTGAAGACGTGGCCGGTGAAATACCTACGCATGTTTGACATGACCAACGACTCCGGCCTGTTCCGCACAAGGCAGGAACTAGAAGAAAAGGAAGGTGCTTACCCGATCGGCGGCAACCGGTTTCGGAGCAAGGCTGGGGACTGGGTGCCGCTGTATGTCGGTCGGATGATTCATCAATTCGATCATCGAGCGGCATCCGTCGAGGTGAATGCCAAGAACCTTCACAATGCGGCACTGAGCGGTGGCATTACGGCCGAGCAAAAGGCCGATCCCGATTTTCTTCCAACCCCGCAATATTGGGTGCCGCTGAAAGACGTGGATTTTCCGGAAGGGCTAGAATGGGCAATCGTGTTTCGCGATATCGCGCGAGCGACCGACGCCAGAACGATCATTTCAGCCATAGTTCCTCTTTCTGGTTTTGGGAACAAGTTGCCGATACTGTTTCCGGCGGACACATCACAATATCGAGCGTGTGCAGCCGAGATTATCGGAAATATGAATTCGGTTGTTTTCGACTATGTAGCCAGATCGAAAATTCACAGCACGAGCGTGAATTGGTATTTGGTCGAGCAGCTTCCGGTTGTTCCTCCTGATCGGTACAGGGCGACCCGTTTCGGCAAGAAGACGGCCGCCCAGATCGTGCACGAAGCCGTGCTGGAGTTGACCTACACGGCGCATGACATGGCTCCGTTCGCCGTCGATATGGGGTATATTGATCGGGTCGGGAAGGTGAAGCCGCCGTTCATCTGGGATGAAGACCGGCGGCTGAAGCTCCGGGCTAAGCTTGATGCTGTGTATTTTCATCTCCATGGGGTCACCGACCGAACCGATGTGCGCTATATCTATTCGACGTTTCCGATCGTCGAACGCGAGGAGGTCGCCGCCTATGGGCACTACCGCTCCCGCGACCTTTGTCTGGCTTACATGAGCGCACTGGCAGCCGGGGACCCGGATGCAGAAATAAATTTGTGACCATCAGGAAACGGCGTCATCATCATGTGTGGCAATTTTACCTGAAATCGTGGGCAACGAACGATAAGATTTGGTGCTTGCGCGACGGAAAAATTTTCAATCCAAATACTGTAAATGTTGCCGTGGAACGAGATTTCTACAAACTACAAAAATTGACAAAAGCAGATATTGATCTGATCCAACTTCTGGTGATCGATAAGTCGCCAGCGTATAACAAGGCTAATCATGAACGTTTTTTAGAACTCTTAACACTGCCCGGACGGTTCGTCGATGAAAACCGGAAGCTCATTAAAAATATCGAAGAAATTAATGAAGCATTAGATGTTTATATGTGTAATATTTTAGAAGACCATCATTTTAGAATTGAGTCATTGTTTACTCCTTTGCTTAAAAAACTAATCGCAGGAGATGTTTCGTTTTATATCAACGATGATGATTGTATGAATTTCTCATACTATATTTCTGTTCAATACATGAGGACAAAGAATATAAAAGAGCGAGTTATTACAGATTTGAGAAAAAAAAGCCATATCGATCTTGATAATGTTTGGGTCATATTGAGTGAATTCTTTTCAGAAGATATGGCATCGACGCTATTCGTTGAAAGAAAGCGC
>NZ_JBMFGY010000341.1:0-1867 GCF_049977125.1 Acidiphilium sp.
CCTTGGCGCAGTTTATGTGTTTTTGCTCTGGACAATCTATCGGGTGTGGCCATGATCCCCGTCATTCTTATTGACCCCACCGAGCGCCAGATCGAGCGCTCAGCAGTCGATAGCCGGTTCTGGACCGGCGTGAAAAACGCAGCGATGGGCACGATCGGCGCGGCTCTGTTGCTGATCCTGACCGCATGGTGCCTGTTCACATGAGCAATCCATCCGGGTTCCGTCTCGAACAAGCCATGTCCGCGCTGCAATCGGCCCGCGCCCGGATTGAGCACGAGACCGACGAGGATATTTTGGCGCATCTTTTCACCGCCGAGGCTGATGTGGACTCGCTACTCGATGGCGTGATCCGCGCAGCGCTCGAAAACGACGCACTGGCCGATGCTGCAAAGGCCCGGATTGAAGACCTGACCGCGCGACGGAAGCGGTTCGAGGCGCGTCGCGATGCCCTGCGCGGGGTCTCTTTCGCGGTCATGGATGTGCTGGGCGAAACGAAGCGGGTGCGGCCGGATTATACCGCTTCGATTGGCAAGCCACGCGCCGGGATCGTCATCACGGATGATGCGGCGATACCCGATGAATACGTGGTCACGGAACGGAAAATCGACCGATCAAAATTGTCCGAAGATTTGAAACAAGGCGTCGTCATCACCGGGGCGGAACTCGCCAACGGCATGCCGGTCCTAATCCTGAAAGTGAAATGACATGAGCCAATCTGCAAAAACAACCCAAACGATCGAACGCGATGCGCCGGCCGCCGATCCGAACCTGCTCGAACAGATCCTTGACGGGATGGAGCGCCGCGTCACCGAAACCATGTCGCGGGTGCGACCGATCGAAATCAACAATTTTGCCGATCTGTGGCGCTGGGCAGAGAGGGCGTCTAAGTCCAAAATGGTCCCGAAGGACTATATCGGAAACCCGGAGGCGATCATGGTCGCCGTGGATATGGGGGCTGAGCTTGGCCTGCGCCGAATGCAATCGTTGCAGTGCATCGCAGTAATCAACGGCCGGCCAAGCATTTGGGGTGATGGGCTTTGGGCGCTGATCGTGTCGCAGCCGTCGCTCGAAAACGTCCGTGAATACTATGAGGGCGAAGGTGAAAACCGCGCGGCGGTCTGCCAGATCAAGCGGCGCGGGCGGGACGTCGTCGAAAAACGGTTCTCGGTCGCAGACGCAAAGAAGGCTGGGCTATGGGGGAAAGCTGGACCGTGGACATCGTACACCGATCGGATGCTTCAGATGCGCGCGCGCGGATTTGCGGCTCGCGACGCTTATGCCGACGCGCTCAAGGGACTGATCACCACCGAAGAGGCGATGGATATACCGGAAGACCTACCTGGCATGGTCACATCTCCGTGGCGCTCTAGCACGCCAAGAACCGCGCCTGATCCCGACGCCGAAGCGGCACCACCAGACCTTGCCACGCGCGTCAACGCGGCCGTGGAGCGCATTCTGAACGCGCCCCGGACGCCAGAGGCATACATGAAACTCGAGCGCGCAACGGGGCCGCTTTTCGCTGATCTGGAAGCTGCCGGCGAAATGGAAAACCATGCGCGGTTGCTGGAAGTGTTGAACGAACTGCGAGACGCCGCTGAGAGCGTGGAGGTCGCGGCATGACCGACCAATATGAGCCACCGAAAACCACGATCACGCTACCAATCGGAAGCATGATCATTATTAACGAAGGCGAATACAGCGATAAGCAAGCCCATGGTCCTTTTCGCACACTCAAACCGTTCAATGGGGACAGGTTGATCAGGGAATATTTAGCGCAATGGAAGCCCGAACCTTGGGAAGATATAGACGATCCAGATTGCGATGCCTTCTTAAAATGGCTGGAATCAAGCGGGTTTATTGAACGTAT
>NZ_JBMFGY010000342.1:0-1857 GCF_049977125.1 Acidiphilium sp.
AGCCCAAGCCTAATTGCCAAACCCGGGTGTCTCATTGTCGTTGACACGTTCCGTTTTAACACCGACCGCTAGCCTGAACGTCTGCTTCGAGGCACTCGCCCGAACTCCGTGAATGTCTGAAATTAGGCGCAAAGCGGTCATCCAGCCAACGGCAACGTTTGGCGCAAAGCCGATATGGCTTGCGGGAATCCCAAACACGTTACGCACGCCATAGTCGGTGATCGTATCCGGTGGCTTACCGATGCAACCTTCGCCCCGATCAACCGGCTCAATTTCGCTGGTCGTTTCCGGCCGTCGTATGGTAGCCTTTCCGCATCATCTTCCACTCGGAGTCGTCCGATGCCGCCTCATGTTGTGCTTTACGCCCGCTATTCCACCGACATGCAGAGCGAGGCGTCGGTGGAGGATCAGCTGCGGCTCTGCCGTGAGCGGGCGACGCGCGAGGGCTGGTGTGTGGTCGACAGCTACTCGGACCGGGCAATTTCCGGGGCATCGCTGATCCGTCCCGGCATTCAATCGCTAATGGAGGATGCGAACCGCAGGCGGTTCGACATCGTGCTCGCCGAGGCGATGGATCGCCTGTCGCGCGATCAGGAGGATATCGCCGGTCTGTTCAAACGCCTGCGGTTTGCCGGTGTGCGGATCGTAACGATCGCGGAGGGCGACGTCTCGGAGATGCACATCGGACTGAAGGGCACGATGAACGCGCTTTTCCTGAAAGACCTGGCGCAGAAGACGCTTCGTGGCATGCGCGGCCGGATCGAAGCGGGTAAAGCGGCGTGCGGCAAGAGTTTTGGCTACGATATCGTCCGTAGTGTCGACGCCCGCGGGGAGCCAATCCGGGGTGAACGTGCGATTAACCAAGCCGAAGCGTCGGTCGTGCGACGGATATTCACGATGACGGCGGCAGGCGCCAGCCCGGTTGCGATCGCTAAACAATTGAACGCCGAGCGCGTCCCTGGCGTTGATGGTCGGTCGTGGCGCGACACCACGATTCGCGGCGATCTCAAATGGGGTACCGGCATTCTGCGCAACGAGCTTTATATCGGCCGGTTGATCTGGAACCGGTCGCGGTTCATCAAGGATCCGGGTTCCCACAAACGGGTCCGCCGCATGAATCCAGAGGACCAGTGGATCATCGAGGAGGTGCCTGATCTGCGGATTGTGGAACAGGATCTCTGGGATCTCGTGCAAGTGCGGTTATCCGATGTTCGCGATGCCTCAGGCGCCGATGCGCCTGGGCGGCCGAAGTTCCATGAGCGGCGCCGGGCGCAGCATATCTTGAGTGGCAAGGTTTTCTGCGCCGCGTGCGGTGGCACGTTCGGCGCGACTGGTAAGGATTACCTCGGCTGCACCGCCGCCAATCGGCAGGGGACATGCAGTAACAAGCAGAACATTCGGCGCAGCGAGCTGGATGCGCTCATTCTCAACGCGCTGCGGCATCAGTTGATGCGCCCAGAACACGTCGAGCAGTTCGTGGCGGATTTCACAGCGGAGTGGAATAAGCTGCAGAGCACCATTGAAGCGGACAATGCCGCCCGCAAACGCGAACTCGATCACGTGACGCGCAAGCTCGACCAATTATTCGAGGCGATCTGCGAGGGTATCAGGGCACCCGGGCTGCAAGAGAAACTCGATGAGTTGGAGGGGCGCAAGGCCGCCCTCATCCGCCATCTGAAGAACCCGCCGATCGCGGCACCGCGGCTGCATCCCAATCTCGCCGGCGTCTATCGCGCCAAGGTCGAGCAACTGCAAACGGCCCTTCATGCTGAAGATGCCGGCCGGGCTGCCTTGGAGACTGTGCGAACCCTGATCGATCGGGTTGATATTGGCGCGCCCACGCCGGAGGCGGCCGAG
>NZ_JBMFGY010000343.1:0-1850 GCF_049977125.1 Acidiphilium sp.
GGTGCTGCACCCCGCGATCCAGATCCGCACCGGCCCGGGATCGCTGCGGTCCACCATCAGCGCGGGAATGACGCTGGTGCGCACCGTCTCGAATACCTTTGGATCACGAAAAAAGCTGGTCACGTTGATGAGCAGATCCTGTGCAAGTGCTTCGAGTTCAAGTGGATCGGCTTCGATCAGGTCGCGATACGGGGCTAGGTTGCCGCGCGGCATGCCGGCCAGCGCCATCCGCCGCTCGATCCGGCGCTGCAGCGTGCCTTGCTTGTAGAGCGAGAAATCATGCGCGGTGCGGTTGCGCAGCAGTTCGACGATCTGGCGGAACGGATCATCCGCCTCGCGGGCTGCGGCGGGGGCTGCAAGGGGTGTTGCTGCGCGCGCGGCGAGAGCGGCGGGCATCGCCGCGATCGGCAGGATCGCATCGACATGTCCAGTGGCGATCGCGCTGCGCGGCATACCGTCGTACTGCGCTTCGGTGGGGTCCTGGGCGATGACGTAGCCATGGCAGGCGCGGATGTCGCGGATCCCGGCACTCCCATCGCCCCCGGTTCCGGAGAGGATGATACCGATGGCGCGCGTGCCATAGGCCTGCGCGAGCGAATGCAACAGGAAATCGAACGGGAGTCGCGCGCCGTGACGCGCCAGCGGTCGCGATAGATGCAGCATGTTCTGCCCGACAGAAAGATAGTTTCCGGGCGGCAAGACATAGCAATGCCCGGGTTCGATCGGCATGCCTTCGGTGGCGTCGCGCACGATGAGCCCCGTATGGCTCGCCAGCAATTCCGCCAACAGGCTTCGCTGGGTCGGATCGAGATGCTGGACCACGATCAGCGCCATCGAACGGTCGGGTTCGAGCGCTTGCAGCAGAAGCCGACACGCTTCGAGCCCCCCGGCCGAAGCACCGATGCCGACCACAAAAAAATCCGTGTCCGGTGGAGTGGTCGGGCCACCAGCAGTCTCGGCTGGTGATTTCGGTTTGCCGCGTAGCATGTCTGCGCGCTTTCGCAGTGGCGTCCTAATCTGCAGGACTTATCAAGGGACCTATCATCATAATCGCATGCCGTCGACTACGTAGTTTCCGAGGCTGACGTCTATGGTGACGACCGGCTATGACACAATCCTTTCACTGGGGTCTGAATATGCCGAAACAAATGATCTCTATTTTGGTCGTCGACGACGATCAGTCGATTGGACCGCTGCTGGGTGACATTCTCGTCTATCTCGGTCATGCGGTCTGCGCCATCGTCACAAGCGAGGACGCAGCCGTGGCAGCGGCGGTAAGCCACCGCCCAGACCTCATCCTGATGGATGCAGGATTGCGGCCCGGCAACGGGATCGACGCGATGGACCGTATTGTCGCCCTGATCGGCCCGGTGCCACATGTCTTCATCAGCGGTGATTTGAAGAGCATCGGCATCAGGGTACCCCGTGCGATTGCGTTGCAGAAGCCGTTCCAGATCGACCAGATCGAAACGGCCATTCACCAAGCGATGGATCAGGTCGACAACATCTCGGGGCACCATAGGTAATTTCCGAGTCTATCCATGCCTGTTCCACCTTCGTAAGATCAAATATCGGGGCGGTTCGAGGAGTAGGTTCTCCTAAATGCGGCTCCGACAGGGATGGTCCATGTATCAAGCCTAATCATTCTGATCACGTTCGGAGGGCGCTGCGCAATGTCAAATGAAAATTCATCCGAATTGTCCTTGATACCGTTACCGGTCGGTGCGGCACGTAGCATTCCCCTCGAAGCAAGCGAGTCAATCGCCACTCGAGCAACTCGCCGGCCACCATTGTCGGAAGAGATCCTGTTTGGCGTGCATTGGTCTCTCGACCTCGCGACGTCGAAATTG
>NZ_JBMFGY010000344.1:0-1849 GCF_049977125.1 Acidiphilium sp.
TCCAGCCGTTCAGCCAACTGATCGACAAGGTTGGGAAGGCGAAGGATCGACAGATCGATCTGATGAGGCATCCTACCGCAGACAACCGTCATTAAACGCCCGTAAGAGGGAACCTTCTGTTCCAGCAATATTCATCAGGACAACTAGGCCAGACGCCATGGTCACAGCCAGGAGAGTTGATCGCCACGTTGCGCGAACGTGACTTTTTGCGCAGCCTGGCGAGAAGCTTGCGCAAATCGGCCAGCCGGCCTTTTTCGGCAGCCACTCACGCCCCATTTCAGCCGCACCAGCTACGGGACCCCGCAGCAACGACAAAAGAAAGGCGAATTTCATGGCTCAACTTCAGCGCGGCCAGATCAAACCGGGGCTCCCCTATCCGCGCGGCGCGACCTGGGACGGCAAAGGGGTCAATTTCTCGCTGTTTTCGGCCCATGCTGAAAAAGTCGAGGTCTGCGTATTCGACCAGAGCGGCAAGACCGAGACCGACCGGTTCGAGCTCCCCGAATACACCGACCAGGTCTTCCATGGCTACAACCCTGACCTCGGGCCGGGCACCTATTACGGCTATCGCGTCCACGGCCCCTATGAGCCGGCCGCTGGCCACCGATTCAACTCGAACAAACTGCTGCTCGACCCCTATGCCCGCGCCCATGCCGGCGACCTCGAATGGAACCCCGCCTGTTTCGGCTATAAAATGGAAACCGGCGACGACCTGACCTTCGATGATCGCGATTCCGCCCCGTTCATGCCGAAATGCGTCGTGGTCGACCCCGGGTTCGACTGGCGCGGCCACCCCGGTCGCAACCCGATCGGCTGGAACCGCACCGTACTCTACGAGGCGCATGTCCGCGGCTTCACCATGCGCCATCCGGACGTGCCCGAAACCTCGCGCGGCACCTACGCCGGCATGGGTGACAAGCACGTGGTCGACTACATCAAATCCCTCGGCGTCACCTCGGTCGAGCTGCTGCCGATCCACACCTACATCAACGACAGT
Organism: Acidiphilium sp.; assembly: GCF_049977125.1. Lineage (NCBI taxonomy): Bacteria > Pseudomonadati > Pseudomonadota > Alphaproteobacteria > Acetobacterales > Acidocellaceae > Acidiphilium > Acidiphilium sp. The sequence goes on from NZ_JBMFGY010000344.1 coordinate 998, forward strand.
CACCTGCTCGACAACGGGCTAAAAAATTATTGGGGCTACAACAGCATTGGCTTCTTCGCGCCCGACCCGCGCTATGCGTTCGATGTCGCCAATTCGCTGCGCGAGTTCAAGGAAATGGTCTACCGCTTCCACGAAGCCGGGCTCGAGGTCATTCTCGACGTGGTCTACAACCACACCGCCGAGGGAAACGAAAAAGGGGCCACGCTCAGCTTCAAGGGCATCGACAATGCGAGCTATTATCGGCTGATGCCGGATAATCCGCGCTATTACATCAACGACACAGGGACCGGGAACACGGTCAATCTGTCCCACCCCCGCGTGCTGCAGATGGTGACCGACAGCCTGCGCTACTGGGTCGAGGAAATGCATGTCGACGGCTTCCGCTTCGATCTCGGCACAATTCTCGCCCGCGAGCCCAACGGATTCGACAATCAGAGCGGCTTTCTCAAAGTGTGCAGCCAGGACCCGGTGCTGGGTTCGGTGAAGCTGATCGCCGAGCCGTGGGATTGCGGGCCGGGCGGCTATCAGGTCGGCGGGTTTCCGCCCGGCTGGTCGGAGTGGAACGACAAGTTCCGCGATACCGTCAGGGATTTCTGGCGCGGCGAAGCACCGGCCGCCGAACTCTCCCCTCGTATCACCGCCTCCGCTGCCGAGTTCGCACATGAGGGTCGCAGGCCCTGGGCTTCGATCAATTTCGTCACCGCGCATGACGGGTTCACCCTGAATGACATGGTGACCTATAACGAGAAACATAACGACGCAAATAACGAGAATAACAAGGATGGCAGCAGCGACAACCGCTCGTGGAACTGCGGCGTCGTAGGCCCGACCGACGATCCCGAGATCAACGCA
>NZ_JBMFGY010000345.1:0-1826 GCF_049977125.1 Acidiphilium sp.
GGCATCGGCGCGATCGGCCCCGAATGAGATAAATTCAGGGGGGCGGCACGTAGCCGCTGATCCGACTCCTTCTGCAGCTGCTCCAGTTGCTGCCGGGACATCACTTGCCCCGGCTGCGGTGGAACCTGACCGTAAGCACATCCGGCACTCACGACGATCGCCGCAATCGCGGCGCTGAAACCTAGCCTGCCCATCACTTTGCTCCCTCGCTGGTTGGACCACCCATTCTTTTCAGACGCTATCGCCAGTGGAAAGCCTAAAATCTCATCCCCCCATATTTCGGTTTCTTATTGATTATTGCTTCAATCTGTCGAACCAAAGCCTCCGAACCGGGCCATTTGTCGCTGGCAAAATTGTTCAGCGGACAATAAATCTGATTGTCCTTCCCAAACGCCCGATTATGCTCACACTTCACCAGCCCGACAGCGAGCATATGCTCCGCCTCCATATTCCGGTTCGCCATGATCGTGCTCCCGAAATACAAAGCCACCAGTCCAGCCGCCACCGATCCCGCAATCCACCAGGACCGCTCGATCTTGAACTCGCGCGGGGGAGGAGGCTGGACGATCTTGCGCATCGCATCGCTCAGCTGCGACACCAGCGTCCGCACCGCCTGGTTCACCGCCCGATCCGCACCGAGCAGATTGCCGTCATCGTAATCCCCGTGAAGCCTGTCGATGAACCGGCGAAACACGAGCATCGACTCGTACATCTTCGCAGACTCCTCGCGCATTTCACGGACCACCGTGTAACCCCCGAGCTCGATCTCAGCCACCCGTTCCGCAAACGCCCGATAGAGCAGTTCAAGCGACCTCAGCACTTGGGCCTGCGATTCCACGAACAAACCGGCCGGTTCATCAGCCCGGAAGCCCCAGTCACCCGCCATTCGCTCCATGTCTGCGATAGATCGCTTCAATTCGTCGATCGGCCCTTGCAGATCGACACGACGGTGCCCTCCCGGCAGACTCCCCGGCACCTTCTCGATCCCGCTCATGACGCCTCCGCAATCGACATCTCGGTTTCAACATAGGGCAGCCACTCAGCCGGTATCCGGTTGAATGTCGCATCAAGGCCCTCGGTCCACCATTTGTAGACCCGCGACACATCGAAAATCGAAAGCGGCGCAACCCCGGCCGGTGTCTTTCGATCGGCCGCGTCACGGAATCGCAGACCGCGCTCGAGCACAGCATCGAGACACCTCAACTGCGGGAGTGTCACGACAACCGCACCCTTCGACCGCGCTTCCTTGATCACCGGCGAGGAAAAAATCGGCTCGAATGCCTTCATCGGCGAGGTATCACCGCGGATCAAACCCGCGTTCATGACAAACAGCATCTCGACGTTGGCGCCACTCCCCACCATCGTCGCATCGAAATGATCGATATCGGCAACGATCGGGCCAACCAACTGCGCAATCACCACCCGCACGCCCATGGTCTCGGCGACTGTGCTCAGATCCAGATCGTCCAGCATCTTTTGAAGCACCAGATCGCCCCCGCCCACGTCGAGCAGCACATCACGCCGGGACGCACTCTGCTCCTCGATCGCACGCTCAAGCCATCCTCGCCGATCATCGAGCCCCGCATAATCCGGGCGACGGACGTCAGGAAAGAACGCGTCGATGCTCCCACTCTCTCCATGAGGGTCGATGTTCCAGACATCGAGCTTCGCCCCGCGCTCTCGAAACCTCTGGCCCACAATGTTGAGGAACGTCGTTTTCCCGACCCGCCCGCGACCAACCGCGACAATCAGGACGGGAAGCCGCGATTTCACCGCTGATGGCTTTTCAACGGAAATCGCCTCATTTTTCGGCCCAGCCATAATCC
>NZ_JBMFGY010000346.1:0-1821 GCF_049977125.1 Acidiphilium sp.
CCCACCGGCTGCGCATCGCCTCGTTCTCGCGCATGAAGCGGGAGAGTTTATCCTCGGCGAAATCGTCACCCCGGCTCATGCTCTCGCGATGCTCACAGACCGCATCGGGCGCGTAGATGATTTTAAATCCCGCGTTGCGCAATTTTATGCAGAGATCGACATCATTGAACGCCACGCTCAACTCCGCTTCGTCGAACCCACCAGCAAGGTCAAAGGCCGAACGCCTCACGAGCATGCACGCAGCAGTAACCGCAGAAACCTCCGCTGCTGAAATTGCGCGAGCCAAGTAGCCAGGACCGTCACCAGCGATGCCGCGAAATGCGTGTTCAGCGATACCTCCGACACCAAGCACAACGCCGCCATGCTGAACCGTGCCGTTTGGATACAAGAGTTTTGCCCCAACGGCACCAACTTGCGGATCAACCAGAGCCTCATTCAGCATCGTTCGCAGCCAATTTGGGTCGCTAACAATCACATCATTATTCATGAATAAAAGAAACGGATACGACGATGCAACGACGCCGCGATTGTTAATCAGTGAATAATTAAACGGCTCGGCAATCCGAATGACCTTGGTATCAGGTTGATTCCCTTGTTCGGCGCAGAACGCCTCGGCCTCCTCGCCATAGGACCAGTTGTCCAACAGGATAATTTCTATTTTCATCTCGTTACGACAAGCACGGACCGCCTCGACACATTGACGCGTCAACTCAATGTGATTGCGGAAAGGAATCAAGATTGAAACACCGGGGTCCGAATCTAACCGGAAACTCGTGCGATAACAGGTCATCCCTCCCCGCCGCTCGACTGTCGCAGGTAAATGACGTCGTTTGAGATGCTCGGTGATAGCAACTTCACCCGCGAGCGCGGCGCGCGGCTTTGCGCTACCTGAACCAGCTGTCGATTTTGGCGTGATGCGCCAGTGATATAAAATCTCCGCAACGTGATGTATTTCGTGAAGTGATAATTGTTCCGCAAGTCGCAATAGAAATTCGTGGTCCTGAGCACCATCAAACCGTGCATCCAAACCTCCAGCCGCCTTGATAATACCAGCCTCAGCCATCACGAAATGACAGATATAGTTTTGATCCAGCAATAGACGATAATTGAAATCAGGTTTGAAATTCGGCTCAGATAGTCGTCCGTTACGATCAATCTTATCTTCATCGGAATACAATAGCTTTGCGCCGGTGGCAGCATGGGCGCGCAACATCACATCTAAGGCAAACGGTTCCAGCAGGTCGTCGTGATCAAAGAATGCGATGAATTCTCCCTTGGACTCCTGGATGCCTCGGTTTGTCGCGTTCGCAATGCCGCCATTTTTAGACAATGTGAACACCTTAATTCGCGGATCAACAAACGATAGTTTCTCCAGTATTTCGGTCAAGTCATCATCGCGACTTGCATCGTCGATCAAGATCAGTTCCCAATTTTTATAGGTCTGTGATCGCACAGAATCGACTGCGGCAAGAAATTCTCCGTGATCAGGCCGATAAACCGGACACAGCACCGAAACCATATCGTCGCGTTTAGTCGCGCCGTACCGAGCGGCGGCGCGCGCCTCAACTAAAGGCCGATTTTGTCGTGACCAGCTTGAGTATTCCCCAAGCGACAATCTCTCAGCCGGCAACGTCGCTTCCAACTCCCGACGCAGATGATACGCGTATCGAAACAACTCGTCGGCCCGTTCGATCAGCCCATTTATTCTCGCTCGATCGGCATCTGTCGGAATCGTGATTTCGAGGGGACTGCCCCGCAATAACTTACGCTCCGGCATGGTGTGAAAATCCAGCACCACGCTGCGCCCGTGGCGCAGTTCCG
>NZ_JBMFGY010000347.1:0-1811 GCF_049977125.1 Acidiphilium sp.
ATGCCGGATTTGAGGCCGGCGAGGATCGCCCCGCCGCCCTCGATCCACATCGACATCCGCCAGGGGATGTTCGATGCCGCCATGCGCGCGACCAGTTCGGAGAACGATCGCGCATCCTCGGGCCCGACCGTGATCTCCACCGTGGTCCATTCATAGGTACCCATGGTGACGATCCGCATGCCCTCGGTCTCGGCATCGTCGGCGAACAGTTGCGAGGCCAGCGTGGGCCAGAGCAGATAATCGACCTGACCCTTCTTCGGCCTGTCATCGGGCAGTCGCGGGGCGACCGGATCACCGGGCAGGAACGGCCGCCAGTGCGGCTCGCTGGTCTGCCCGATCGCCTCGCGGATGCAGCGCAATGCATCCCGCGGATCGAGTTCATCGCAGGCGACGTCGATCCCGCGCAACGCCGTCACCACGCGGGAAACGAAGGCGGTATGCTTGGTGGAAAGCAGATCGGTCGCCAGGAAGATGTTCTGGGTATTGGTGAGCGAGGGGGCGCCCTCGGATAGTTTCGCCTGTTCGGCGGAGACGATCTTTTCCTCATCGCGGGTCAGCAGGGCACGGCGCGACCAGACCACGAGAAAACAGCGTTCCCAGCGCATGAGTTTGGGAAACACCCGCGCACGCTCGTTGAAGATGTCATCGAGATTGATGTCGAGTTCGCGCGCCGTCGCGCGTGGCCCGGCGAGATGGGCGGCGATGGCGTCCTCGATCAGACCGGGATCGGTGGCGAACCACGCTTGCAGCCCGTGCCCCTGAAACTCAAAGCCGGACTGGATATCGAGGCGTAGCCTCTCGACCTTGGCGTCGACGTCGCTGGCGTTGAACATCCGCCGCGACCCGTGGATCTCGATCAGCGTGATATACTCGCCCTTGCTGGTCAGCAGCGATGCGCCATCGACCGTCTCGAGATCGCAGTAGGACTCCAGCGGCTGTTTGAAGAAGCCGAAAATACCGCCGAGAATTTTGTCGGATAGCGCCATGAATTCAACCGGGTTGGGGATGAAGGAGGAGTCGTGTGCAAGCGGGGAACATCATCACGCCGCCTCCTGCGCATTTACCGGCGTCGCGGCATTCGGAGGAGGCCGGCCAAGGGCTTCGGCATATCGATCCTTGCCATCGACCATGTAGCGCCCGAGAGGCAGCAGCCGCAGTCCAGCACTCAGCTTTTGCGGACAGGCACCGCGACCCGGATCGGCCGCGTAGAACAGCGTCGCCAGATCGCGGGCGTTCGGGGAATAGCCACCGAGGACGATCCCGAGACGCACGCTTCGATTGGCCAGGGCGAGATAAGCCGAGACCAGATCCCGCGTTGTCTGATCATCGAGGGACGGCCGATGCCGCTGGTCGATCACCGGGGTCTCCCCGGCATCGAGCAGCCGCAAATGCAGAATTCGTGTCAGCCGGTTGATCGCAATCTGCGGGATCTCGGGGACCCAGACCGGCAGGAATTCGATCGCGGCGTGGGAGCGATGCAACCCCTGCCCCGCGCGGCAGAGCGGACAGGCGGGGAGAAGATTGCCGCGATCGAAGTTTCGCGCGTCATTATCGATGAAATAGAGATCGAGCCATCCGCCGCGCGCCTCGCAGATCGCGCACACGTCTTTGGCGTTGGCGATGACGGACAGGCGCGTCTCAGCATCGCCCAGATCGAGCGCCGCCGGATGGGCGGGACGGCAGCTCGACGGGAGAAGATGCTCAAGACGCGCCATCACATCCGCCTGGATCAGCCGTTGCCGTAGGTCAACTGCGCCGTCTGGCCGGTGACGGTTGCGGCGCCACCGGTGACGGTTTCGGCGGACTTGCCC
>NZ_JBMFGY010000348.1:0-1800 GCF_049977125.1 Acidiphilium sp.
AGAGCATAATATAAAAAATAAGTTAAGATTTTTCTTGCAGAGCACCTCTATAAGTAGTAAATTTGTTATCTATCTCGCATGGAGGTTGTTATGCGCGTTTTGGTTGTTGACGATGATATTCATACATCCAAGGGGCTTCGGGAGTTTTTTAAATCGAAAGGCGCCGCTATCGATCTGGCAGAAACCGGGGAGGAAGCTCTTGACCTAGCACGTCATTACGAATACGATTTGATTATGCTGGATGTGCTGCTGCCCGATATGGAAGGATATGACGTCCTGCGGAAATTGCGGGGAAGCAAGATCGGAACGCCGGTGCTGATGATGTCCGGCCTTTCGCGTGCGCAGGCGAAAATCAAGGGGTTGGAGCTTGGGGCGGATGACTACATTACCAAGCCCTATGAGCGTGAAGAAGTTCTTGCCCGTGCCAATGCGGTCATTAGGAGAAGTCGTGGTTTTAGCCACAATATTATAACAGCCGGTCGAATTAATATAAATATTGAAAGTATGGAAGTTTTTGTCGAAAATAAAGTTGTTCATCTAACAAGCAAGGAATATTCAATTTTGGAGCTACTGGTTCTGAGAAAGGGGATTGCCTTAACGAAAGAGGTTTTTCTTAACCATCTTTATGGAGGCCTTGATGAACCCGATGGAAAAATCATCGATGTCTTCATCTGCAAGCTTAGAAAAAAACTATCTGCCCTCGGGTTAAATGATCTAATCACCACAGTCTGGGGCAAAGGTTACATGATCAAGAAAATACATGACACTATTGCTGGAGCCAATGATCCTAGCAACAATCAACCGGCTAGCCACTCACCTATCCCCTCATTCCGATCTCGAGAAAAACTTGCCGAACAGCCTGCTGCTGACGAGCATTTCAGCGGACCACTGCATCAGCGGCACTAGTCGATGCTCCGGCCTGGGTTTGCAGTCATGAGGCGCACGTCAGCAAACATCGGGAATGTTCCGTACTCTGTTGAACTGAAGTTCAACAGTGTGGGCCCGTTTCCCGAATTGTGAGATGAATCGTTTCAATGGGTTACGCAACGGGCGGGGCGGTTTTCTGCTGGAATGTGGTGCCACGTTTTGCGACAATTATCGCCATATAACCGTTTTTATTGACCAATAATCGTGCTGTTAATGCGGTGTCTCGTTGGAGCGCCGCATGTTCTTCCGCATCAAGCCTTCGGGCGACCGCCGCTACCTCCAGATCGTCGAGAACACGCGCGACGGCGCCAAGACACGCCAGAGCGTGATCGCCACTCTCGGCCGTGTCGACGAGCTGGAAGCCGCCGGCAAGCTCGACGCGCTGCTGCGCTCGGGCGCCCGGCTGTGCGAGACCGCGATGCTGGTCTCCAGCCTGCGCGACGGAACGCTCGACGCGGTGGCGACCCGGCGCATCGGCGCGCCGCTGGTCTTCGGCCGGCTGTGGGAGGAGACCGGCTGCCGGGCGGTGGTCGAGACGCTGGCCGGAGAGCGGGCTTTCGAGTTCCCGATCGAGCGGGCGATCTTCGCTGCCGTACTGCACCGACTGATGGTGTCGGGCTCCGACCGGGGGTGTGAGCGCTGGCTGGAAGCCTACCCGTATTGACGGCGCCGAAGGGCTGGAGTTGCACCACCTCTACCGGGCGATGACCTGGCTCGGCGAGGCGCTGAAGGACCAGAGCGGCGCCACGCGATCGGCGCGGCGGACCAAGGACCTGATCGAGGAGCAGCTGTTCGAGCGCCGGCGCAGCCTGTTCACCGTAACCGCTGTGGGGCGGACTCTTTTTGTCTGAGCCGATCGGATGCTGATTTTGC
>NZ_JBMFGY010000349.1:0-1792 GCF_049977125.1 Acidiphilium sp.
AATCCAGAAACTTCAGGCCACCGAATTTGACGAACGGGATGTTTCGCCGGGTCAGTTCGACCTCGAGGGCGCCGCTGTGATGGGATGTGCGGAACAGAACGGCCTGCTGCTTGAGCGTAATACCCGCCTCGCGGTTCTCCAGCACCCGCTCGACGATGAAGCGGGCCTGATCGGCATCATCGCGGACATGGACGAGCTGCGGTAGAGTTTCGGTCGTGCGGTCACTCCAAAGGTTTTTCGTGAACCTCTCCTTGGCGAGGCCGATGACCCCGTTTGCCGCGGCAAGGATCGCGGCGGTCGACCGGTAATTCCGCTCCAGCGTGATGATGTCAGCCGCGGGACTGAACGCTCCAGGAAAATCGAGAATGTTACGCACGGTCGCACCGCGAAAGGCGTAGATCGACTGCGCATCGTCGCCTACGACGGTCAGACCGCGACCACCGGGTTTCAGCGCCAGCAGGATCGAGGATTGCAACCTGTTGGTGTCCTGATACTCGTCGACTAGCACGTGATCGAAGCGGCCGCCGATCTCCTCGGCCAGAGCTGGCTCGCTGACCATCTGTGCCCAGTAGAGCAACAGGTCATCGTAATCGAGCACGTTCTGCCGCTGTTTCGCCTCGACATAGGCGCCGAATAGCTGTTGCAGTTCAGCCTCCCACGACGAGCACCAGGGAAAACTGGTGGGCAGCACCTCATCGAGCGACAATTCGGTGTTCACGCAGCGGGAATAGATCGAAAGACAGGTGCCTTTGGTCGGGAACCGCCGTTCTGTCTTCGAAAAACCCAGCTCGTGCCGGGCGAGGTTCATCAGATCGGCGGAGTCTTCACGGTCATGGATCGTGAACGCCGGATCCAATCCGATTTGTTCGGCGTTGTCCCGTAGCAGCCGAGCCCCGATGCCATGGAAGGTGCCGGCCCACGTCAGGGCATCCGTCATGGTCCCTGTTTTCCCGCCGAAGGCCTGAGCCGAGATGCGTTCGGCACGGCGCGTCATCTCGGCAGCGGCACGGCGCGAGAAACTCATCAACAGGATGCGGCGTGGATCGACGCCGTTGACGATCAGATGGGCGACCCGATGCGCCAGCGTGTTGGTCTTGCCTGACCCCGCGCCGGCGATCACCAACAGCGGCGCGCCGATATGCGTCGTCGTGGCGGGATCGATGCCATGGACGACCGCGCTTCGTTGCTCGTCATTGAGTTTATCCAGATAGGCCGCGGCGGTCACTTTCGGTCCCCTTACGGTGTCGAGACCGACTATCCGATTTTCCTGTTTTGTTCGCAAGTGTTAACACGCTGACTGAGCCGCCAGATGAGCGACCAGATGAGCACCGCGACCTGCACACCGACGCTCCTCAAAAAATTAGATTGGTCCGCGCGATACAGCGAGTGCGGCCAGCGAACCGTTCATTGTCAACGAGATGCACCCACGACCTCAATGGATCACTCAAGTCGATCACGGCCGGCATCCTGCATCATAGCGCCAACGCCCGTTTTGCTCGCTTGACTCGCGGTAAGCGATGAGAACAAATAACGAACATTAGGATCTCCCCCGAAAGGCTGAGCCAGGAAGTGCAACCAACGCCCACCATGAATGCGTTACGCGAGACAATTCGTCGGATCGAAGCCGGCAGGAAGCGCGCGTCGGCCATTCTGCCGTTCGGGGTGGCAGAACTGGACGCGCGACTGCCCGGTGGCGGGCTGGCCATGGGCGCACTCCATGAGGTGGCGGGCGGCGGCAACGGCGCGATCGATGGCGCCGCGGCGGCGTTATTTGCGGCCGGGATCATGGCAC
>NZ_JBMFGY010000350.1:0-1763 GCF_049977125.1 Acidiphilium sp.
TCGCGAATGCGCGGATCAGCTTCTTCGCGTAGACCGGGCCGATACCCCGGATCATTCCTGAGGCCAGGTAGCGTTCGATCCCCTCCGCCGTGGTCGGCGCCGAGGTGCGCATGAACCGCGCCCTGAACTGCTGGCCGTGCGTGCGGTCATTCACCCATTCACCGGTCGCCGTCACCCATTCGCCCGCGCTGATCATGGCGGCATGGCCGATCACGGTGGCGAGGTCACGATGACCCCGCGCCTTCACCCGCAGCACGCAGAACCCGTTTTCAGAATTATGAAATGTCACGCGCTCGACCAATCCGGCGAGGACTTCGCGTCCCGCGGTGGCATCGTCTCGAACTGACCCGCCGGAATGCTGATCCATGGCGCCATGCCACGCTCTGATCAGCCGGAGGTCAAGAGTGGGGATCGACCTTGACTCCGAACCGGGGGCCGGTTGATGACCAGGACTTCGGATCAGACCACAGAAGTACCCACTCGGACACGGGTCAACCTGATGGGATCATAAATCCGAACAGCGATGCTCCAAAAATATAAAAATAGACCAACCTCCATTTCAAATGTTCTTGCCGATCTAATGACAACGGGGACGCGATAAAAGCCTATTCATCAAAATCGCCACGCAGCGTTCTATGATATGAGTCAGACTTTAGTGATGATACATCCATATATCATCACGCATGTACAAAGTCTGTTCACACAATTCCATAGGCGAACCCTGCGACCGGGTTAATTACTTCCAGGTCATCTCGTATATTGGTGACACCGCCGGTGTTTTCTGCGATCACATGCAACGCCATGCGTTCGGCATCGCTGGAAACGGTACCGCCAATCTGGACGGTGCCCCCCTCAACCTTGATGACGATATTGCCTGGATGAGTCCATCTCGACTGAGCGATCGTGGCTCGGATCCTCGATGCGATGAGCTCATCCGACAATGGCTCGCCGGCGACAAGGCTGAGGCGATTGATGAGCGCTGCAAGGATATCCCGCCTCGACAACATGCCAGACAAAATACCAGCTTGAACGACAGGGAGTTGTTCAACTCGGTGCGCCTCCATCAATTCGACAGCTTCGGCAAGGCTCGTATCGGGTGTCACGGTGGTGACGGTTTCGGTCATCACCTCGCCTACGCGGCGACCTCGTGTTTTCGTATAAGCGCGCGCGCACGTCGCGGGGGAAAGGCAGCTGCGCCACCATCCGATCTCTGGGGCCGTCTCGAGCTCAGGGCGATGGAGTAGATCGCCGTCGCTCACGATTCCGAGTAGATTCAGGTCGCCATCAACCACCGGGAGTGCCGACAGACGTTGGGTAAGCATCATATTGGCTGCGTCAGTGATTGTGGCATCAGGGCTGACGGTGAGCGGCCCGACGGTCATAATGTCCTTGACTTTCATTTCAACCTCCTCGGGTTTGGCGGCGAAATCATCCATCACGGTGATCGGCGGTCGCCGCACCTTCGCGCAATCGACAGGCTCTGATCGCCCCCCGAACCGGAGCGATCACAACACATTAGACCCTTTCAAAACGGTTTCCGAATTAAATTTGACCGCACATGACGTGATCTGCCATCTCATTTGCGCAGATCACGAAGGCGCGTCAGAAAGAATAAGTCGAGCCGAAGCCATGGCGTAGCGTTTGCTCAAGGGCAAGCAACCAATAATCGTCGCATTTTCTGCTGTGATATCGCTAGGGGAGGCCGATTGTTATCGAAGTGGACGACGTCCACAGCCCAAATCCCGGCACGATCGCCGTCCAGC
>NZ_JBMFGY010000351.1:0-1724 GCF_049977125.1 Acidiphilium sp.
TTACTTCATGGTCAAGCAATAGGGCGAGCCATTCAGCGTGATCGAGGCTGGTCGTTTCGGGTTGAGCCGCGAGATCCTTGAACCCCTTGGCCATTCCGTACAGACCGAGATCATGGAGTTGGTCGAGAGTTGGGTGGGTAAGCATGGCTGATCCTTTCAATGAAAATAGCCGGAACCACGGAGGTTGCCGTGGTTAATGACCGCCTGCGGCTCGCTCGCCGCAGCGGTTGAACGATCGAGCTTGTTGGCCACGATCGACGCGAGACTTTTGTAAGTGAACGCACCGATCGCGACCGCGCGGTCGGCCACGGCTTCGGCGCGATCATGTTCGAGGTCCTTGAACAATCGGAGAATCCCAAGGCATGTCCTGAACCCTTGTTCCGGGTGCGGCCGGCTGGCGAGGATGGCTATGACCAGCCCTTCCGTGTTTGGGCCGATCGAGGCGCCCCAGCGACGGAACCGTTCCGGCGTCCATTCGGCGTAACGCCGGTGTGCGCTCGGCATGTGCTCGGTATGGGTGCCGTGCTTTTTGCCGCTGTATCGCCGCTGATGAACCGCGACGCGCTTGCCTTGATGAAATATCTCGATGCCACGCTCGGTCGCGCGGGTATCGACCTGCTGGCGGATCAATTCATGCGGCACCGAGTAGAAGAAGTCGGAGACCTCGACGTGATAATCGAGTGCCACCCGGGCCAGGCCCCACTCCGCGAACTCGTATTCGGCTGCTGGTAACGCTGAGAGCGCGGGGCGCTCGATCGTCTCGAACAGATGCCGACGACTGACGCCAAGGCGGCGCATGACATAGTCATTGATCCGGTCGGCCATCCCGGTGATCGCCAGGTTGGCTTCGGCCAGCGAGAAAAAGGTCTGGCGCCGCAACCGACCCAAAATGTAGCTCTGCGCAAAGCGGACTCCGGCTTCCACTTTAGCTTTATCCCGCGGACGATACGGGCGTGCCGGAAGCACACCAACCCCGTAATGCGACGCCATACGGCCGTAGCTGCGGTTGATCTCGGGGTCATAGAAGGACGGCTTGTTGACACCGGACTTCAGATTATCCGGCACGATCAGGCGTGTAACACCACCAAATTTTCGGAACATGCGGACGTGCGCGCCAATCCAGTCCGGCAGCGTTTGAGTCCACGTCGCCTCCGCATAAGTGAAACTCGACGCGCCAAGGACGCCGACGAAAATCTCAGCTTCCCGAACCTCTCCGGTTGCCCCATCGACAATGCCAATCCTTTTGCCTGAATAATCGACGAAGACTTTGTCACCAGCACGATGTTCTTGGCGCATCACCGGTGATAGCCGGGCCTCGAATTCCCTAAACAACTCACAAAATCGGCTGTATCCGAACCCAGCCGGATGCTGCTCACGGTATTCCTCCCAGAGCACCTGCAGATTGACCCCAGGCCGCTTCAATTCGCAAACCAGATCACCCCAGGCAGGCTCGGTGCGGCGCCGAACGCCGCGCTTGTACCCACTGTGTGCGAACAGCCGCTCCTCGAGCACAGCATCGGACAGCTCGGTTGGCACCGGCCACGCCAACCCCGCCTCCTGAGCACGCTTCAGGTTGTCCTGGATCGTACTGCGCGCCACGCCGAGCATCCGCCCCATCTCGCGGGCACTGATGCCCTCGCCGGCAAGCCGTAACATCTGTCGTATCTGGCGCATCGTCAGCTCTCTCTTTGCCGGCATCCAATCCTCCTCGTGGTTGATCACGA
>NZ_JBMFGY010000352.1:0-1716 GCF_049977125.1 Acidiphilium sp.
CCCTCCAGAGTACCCCCTATGCAGGTATTTAGCCGAAAGACTGTCCGTAAGGGGACCGATCAGCGAACAGTTCTGCCCGGGCGACGCACATCACTCAAATGGTGCGATAGCGGTCTCAATAGGATAGTACGATAATTTTTTCAATTGGGGTGCCCTTATCGTACACGGTTCAACCATGACAATCACAATCGGCTTTGTCATCGTGTCCCTTTCGTCGCATTGACTTCGGCCTCGAAATCAACGATCCTCTTCAGGATCTCGCTGAATGACGGGGCTTCGCCGAAGATCATACCAGTCATGGCAGCGTAATCGCGTGTTAGATCAGCGGCCATGTTAGGATTTGGCGATAGCGTGAAGGAACCGGGGACCGCTGTCGCCAAATTGAGATCGGGGCTGTTGAAGAACATCCGGGCGTGACGCACACAGTCGATGGCCAAATCTAGATTACCAGCCGCACTGCGTCCGATATCCGATCCAAGGAGACGGTAGACATCGTAGTAGTGACGGGAGACCCGTTGCCCGCCTCCGCGTTGCGCGCCTCGTTTTTCGAACCATTGTCGCAGGCCATGCAAGATGACCGTCTTATCCCAGAAGGTCCGCTCGGCAACCACGGTAGTGACGTTGGCCACACGGAGATCCATATCCACGAGGTCGTCGGCGACATAGGGGCGAATGACGGTTGGGTGGTTCGGATCGAGCGCGGATTTCGCTCCCGATTCGATTTTCACTGCGGGCCGGATGTAACCATCGGGGGCTGACGTGACCTGCGGATACCAGATTAGCAGGGTCTGCTGGTCGTGATCATCCGGGTCCAACTCGATGCGAGCGGCCGTCGGTAGCAGGTCGGCGGTCTGCAGCGTTTCACGAAGTTGAGCGACCATGCGCGTACGCATCGATCCGGACACGTAAGCCTGGCTTGCCGCCTTGATCGCATCGAGCCGCGCGCGTCGTTTTTTGCCGCTCAGTGCCTCAAGTTCCTCGACGCTTGCACCTTGGCCCAGATCGTCGCGGAAAATCGTAATATCGATGTCCTCGGAAAACCGGGAAATCAGCCCGAACGCTTTCGAGAGTGATGTCCCACCCTTGAACAGTAGCCTGGGACCACCGGCATCGATATTATTGAAAAGTGCGTCGAGGGTCCAGCAGACCCAGAAGTCCTTTTCTACGTTTTGCTCGGCAGTGCCCAACCGCCGTGCGGTGCCAAGAAAGGCATCACGGCGATCCTCGGCTGCGGCGGAAAGGAAGGCCGAGAAGGCTGGGTTCATGGGCGCGTCTCCATTTGGTTCCCGGAACGTCCCTCCATAGAAATATCGGGGCTTGATTTATTCAACAACGGCCGGAGAAAACTCTGCATCCAGTCCGGAAGAGTGGTCAGGCCGTCTCGGAGATCCCCCGCGATGGCTTCGCCATAATCAGGATCAGCCAGAATCGCAGTGAGACGACGTACAATCCGGTCCCGATCGCTGTCCAGCATGTCGCGAAGCCAATGCAGCGCCTGGACGACGCGCATTCCGGGACGCCCGGCCCAATATAGCCGACTGGGGGCGGTTGGTTTGAAGGTGATGATTTGCTCGCCGAGCTTGAGGGGGCGCAGGCGCGCGTCGGTATGCACGGTGATCTTGGCTGGGACGGCATCGGAGAGCCCGAGGTCATTGGCAGCTGTCAGACCGTCTACAAGCATACGCGCTTGGTCCCGCCGAGCGAGCGCGTCAATGA
>NZ_JBMFGY010000353.1:0-1686 GCF_049977125.1 Acidiphilium sp.
GATCCGAAGCAATGCCAGTCGATCGAGGCGGGCCAGGTGATCAGCCTGTTGGAGAAATCGATCACCGTACCGGGGATCGAGACCAGCGTGCGGCAGACCGACGATCGCGCGCGCGAGATCGCGGCCCTTTTGCGCAAAGGGGGCGAGGAGAATGTGGCGAAGGCGCTGACGATGAAGCGCGAGGACAAGACCGCCGAGATCGTGCCCGGCGGTCATGCGGAGGCGATCGAGCGGGCCGCAGCACTTTGGCAGGAGCGGCGCGCGGCCAATGCCGACCGGCCGCGCTACACGATCACGATCAGCGCGCCGAGCAACGAGGACGCGCGGGCGATCGGCGAGGCGATCCGGACACGGTTGCAG
Source organism: Acidiphilium sp. (assembly GCF_049977125.1). Lineage (NCBI taxonomy): Bacteria > Pseudomonadati > Pseudomonadota > Alphaproteobacteria > Acetobacterales > Acidocellaceae > Acidiphilium > Acidiphilium sp. Next base: position 361 of record NZ_JBMFGY010000353.1, read on the forward strand.
GCGACCGGCGAGCTGGGGCGCAACCGCAAGACCCTCGCCGGGATCGATCCGAATACCGGCACATCCTACGCGATGCCGGTGGCGATCGGCGAGCGGGTGCGGCTGTTCGCGCGGTCGAACGCGGCGATGCTCGATGGCGGCAAGGGCGCGATCGGTGATAACGGCTCGATCCTGACCATCACAGGATTCAAGCGCGACGGGGTGGTGCTGCGCAATGACAAGGGCCGCGAGGGCGTGGTGAAATGGGAAACCCTCGCCGACAAGAAAACCGGGCGGATGCGTCTGGCCTACGGCTATGCCCAGACTACCAACACCGCCCAGGGCGACACCACCACCGAGCACATTTTTGTCACGCCCGGCGGCTCGAAAACCACGGACGGTTTCAAAACCTATGTGTCCGGTTCGCGCCATCGCGAGCGGGATTATTGGGTGACATCCGAGGGCGCGGAAAAACAGGAGATCAGCGTCCGCCGGCCGCTCGGAGATCCCCGGCCGGTCACAGTGCATGACCAGTGGGATAATTGGGTCCGGAACATCAGCAAGCGACCGGAGAAGACCAACGCCACAGATATCATCACGACGGCGGATCAGACACGTCGGACGATGGCGCGGAGCTTCCTCGACGGGGTGACGCGGCGCGAGAAGCAGGTGGCGAAAGCGGCGCGCGACGATCTGCAACCGCGATTCCAGCAGGCGCGGATCAGGGTGACGGAGAACGGACGGATCAGCGACGGGTTGGCGAACGTGAGTCGGTTCCGCCAGGCGGCGATCGAGCGGCTGGACCGCGCCGCTCCGGTTGTCAGGGCGGCCGTGGCAGGGACTTGGGAGAAAACGCGGCCGGTGATCGAGCACGCGACGGCCGCGATGCGTGAGCGGCTGGATCGCGTTCTAGGCGATTACCGCCGGCGCGAGGATCAGCGCCGGGCAGAGGAACGCCGGCAGGCCGAGACCCGCGCGACGATCGCGCGCCAGGCGCGGGAGCGTAGTCAGGGGAGCGGGATGGTTTTGTAGAGCGACGGCTGCGGTTCATGGTATAGTGACATATGAGGTCGCCTCATCGATTGATGACCCACACGGGAGTTGCGCGCATCATGAAGAAAAACATTCCAATGACGCCAATGACGAAAATCGGCCACCCGGCATAGGCGAGAAACGCAAACAGAGGGATTTGGATCGCGGTGCCGCCCAGACCATAACCAAGGTTGGTCCGTTTGATGTTCAGCCAGCCCAGACCGACTAAAATAGCAATGCCGACCAGTTCGAGGACAATGCCGTTGAGAGTCGATTGATCGGACTTCAGCGCGGATAAATACCATGAATTTCCGG
>NZ_JBMFGY010000354.1:0-1671 GCF_049977125.1 Acidiphilium sp.
CTTCGGCATCACGCGGATCGGGGAATGGTGGTTCGTCCATAATGGCAGCTCCAATTGTCCTGGTGGTTGATCTTGTCCGTTGCGCGGACGGCCGACCGGCTTCCTCGCCTGGCTCTCTCCCGCCCGCGCCCGCTTGCGACTCATGCTGCGCGCCCGTCAGGAGGGGGGCTGGATCGAGGCAACGACCGACGCGAGATTACCCGGATTGCCATTGCTTCGGCCGATCAGCCCGTCACGCGCATGCCACAGCAAAGTCGGTGTGCCGGTTAGCCCGATATACCGCGCCACCGCCATGTTTCGCGCCAGCTTGCCCGCTGCACCGGCACTGGCGGTTTCCGGCAGCCCTTTGTCGATCCAGTCCGCGACCATCCGGGTCGGTGCCCGGCTGAGCATCACCTTCGCCTTGATCGTGCTCGCCCCCTTATCCTCGTAGTCGAGGATCGACAGCGGGATGACGCTCAACCGGAGTTTGCCTGCGTTCACATAGGGCGCCAGCGCCTGCATCGCGTGGATCGAATGGATGCACATCGGATCGATCAGCATCCAGAGATGCGGCGCGTTTGCCGGTCCAACCGTCCCGTGATCGGTCGAACGCAGCATCCGGAACACCGAGGCAACTTCCTTCGCCTTCTGCGCCGGGCTGGTCGGGACCGGTAGCGGGGCATTCGGAGCAGAAGGCTTGGTCGTGCTGGCCGGAACCGCTGCCGTTGCTGGTACGACAGGAGATGGACCACCATGGTGGATGAAGGCATGGGCAACCGGGTCATGCTTGCCGATCTTGCCGATCGTCACCGTGGGCAGCACACCGGGGATGGCCGCCACCTGGCGCAGGGTGATGTTCTTGCCCCGGTCGCTCCACATCTCGCCCTGGATCTCCGACCGGCCATCGGGGGCGATGTAGAAGACCGAAAACAATGATCCGCTCCGGGCGAAGACCCCCCGCATCCCGTCGACCGTGCCGATATCGTAGAGCTTCGCGCCATGCGAGGCGATCTGACGCAACGCGGGAACCGCGGCGATCTCGGCGGCCGGAATGCGCTTGACCCCGGCCGGCATCGGAAGGTCACGAACCGAATGGAGCACCGGGGCTGCCGGTGTTCCTGATGTTGGGGTGGATGCGGGCGACGTAGCAGGCTGGGCCTGCGGCAGGGCGGCGACGGATGGCAACAGAGGCGGGTCAGCCGCGGGACCCGACGGCTTCGGACCGGCCTGATGAGGCACGAGTTTCATCGCTGGTTTCGTGCTGGCAGGCGATGCCAATACCGGCCGATTGGCGGTCGGCATCACCGGTGTGGGATAAGTCGGCAAATCCAGCGGGTGCGCCGACGCCACCTGCCCGAGGCTCGCGGCCGAAACCGCACAATCGGGACCCGACGCCGCCATCGCCAGACCGGGCAGACTCGCTAGAAGAACAGCTAAAGCAATACGCATGATCGATCTCCTTCGACGGAGACCTTCGCGACCGCGAATGCAAGTGCGTACTCTTGAGAGAAAATGACGTCTTCACTTTGTCGTGAAGCATGAAACGATAGAGTCAGGACTACGGGGTGGCCTGCTGACGCGGCCGATCGCTCGCTGGCTCGATCTGCTGAAAGATGGACCGGAGCAGGAGACGTTTGAATTCCTTGTCCTCGGGCGTGACACCAGATCCCGCGCGGCGCGGGTGATGCA
>NZ_JBMFGY010000355.1:0-1665 GCF_049977125.1 Acidiphilium sp.
ACCTGTCAGCCTACTCCCCTGCGGCCCCAGGTCTAGGGATCATTCCCGTCTCGAGCAGCAGGTCCAACGTCGCCTGGCCGAGGCTTACGGCCCGGATCCGCTCGGCCTCGGAGCGGGTGACCGGCTGGTGCGGCGCGATCACCACCAAAGTCTCCTTCGCCACCCGAGGTAGACGGCCCATCTCGTTCAGCACTGCCCGCAATACATCCGCGAGGTCCGGGCCGCTGCCTTACGAAACGCCCAACCACCCCCGCCTGAACCAGGATCTCGCCACGGCAGGGGCAGTGCCGCTGCCGCGCCTTGAAAACGATAGATGGATCGAGATCACCCAGCAGTAGCGGCTCAAGCGCCATCGGCGTGACCGGCTCCGAACTCGAGAAGATGAAGGCCCCGGCCAAGCGCAAAGTTAGCCCGGAACATCGAATACCGTTATCGTCGCATTGTGCCTTGAACAGAATGTAGACGCAATCACAGCTGCGCGTTCCGTTCCGGTGCATCGCGATCAACGGCATACGCACACTGCCTCAATGTCCCTACAGAACCGCCCGCCTCCCTTCGGAGTACTACTTAACGAAGAATTTTACTTGGTGCAGAAGATCGACAATGGATGCGACCGGATTTCGAAGCTGACGTTGCTAGTCATTGTATCGGCACCAACTAATTAGCCCACTTTTTTCTTGCGTCGGCTCGGATCCGCCTGATACCATATGTGTCATGTTAACCGGAGAATCGGCCCTGATATGATTACGAGCACCCAGTGCAGAATGGCGCGCGCCGCAGTCAAGCTTACCGTCGAAGACCTAGCACGGGCGGCCCAGGTTGGGCGCTCCACCGTGATTCGCTTCGAGCGCGGCGATATCGTCCTGCCTGCCATCAAAGCCGCAATTAAGTCAGCGTTTGAGCGGACCGGATTACACTTTGAAAACGACGGAGGCGTGATACCTCCAATGGAAGAAGCACGATGACAGAGAATGGCGAGGGCAGCGAGGCCCAAGGCGATCTCTTTGCGCCTCTCAGCAGAGAAACCGCCAGAATCATCCGCTTCGCTTCGGAAATTGCCGAAACCCCACCCGAACGGCCCGATTTTTTGCATACGGTCCTTTGTCAGGTCGGACTGCCCAGGCGAGCGACGGAGGGCCTGCGGTTCGAGCGGCGGAATGGGATGGCGTCTCTGCTAGTCGAGGCGGGTAGCCTCTACTCCAACCAAACCTGGATGCAACAGCCCCTGCCCTACGGCCCAAAACCTCGGTTGGCGCTTGTCCACATCAGCACGGAAGCTGTCAGGACGAAGTCACCGGTGGTCGAAATAGGACGATCACTACATGATTTTATGCGACGGATCGGCATCGGTACGAACGGCCGCGACTACCGAACCTTTCGACAGCAGATGCGGGCTCTCTCGGCGTGCCGCATGACCCTCGGTTATGGAAACACCACCATCGATGCCAAACCTATCGAACGGTTTTCCACTTGGCGAGCACCAGACGGTAGTGACGATCTAGAAACCGGCATCATTCAACTCACGACAAAATTTTATGAGTCCCTCATTGATGCTGCTGTCCCACTGGATCCCCGCGCCTTGGCAGCGCTTCAAGGGTCGTCCCTTGCCCTGGCCATTTACACGTGGCTGTCGCACCGGTTGCACCGCGTGGCACGCGTGTCCGG
>NZ_JBMFGY010000356.1:0-1657 GCF_049977125.1 Acidiphilium sp.
CGCTTTTCAATTCGCGGATGAGGTCGGCGCTCTTCATGATGCGCATTATACACACTTTAGTGCGTGGGTCCAAGATGGTGCGACGGCGCGGAGGCGTTGCAGGATGTGGTGGGGGAGGGTGATGTTGACGCGGGTGTAGTGCGAGGGGCGGGCGACGGAGGTTGTGTGGCGTGCGATCGCGTGGTCGAGCGAGGGCGGCGATGAGATTGGCTTGGACCGGTCGATGGATCGCGGCGGTTCAGTTATCTGGTGTGCGTCATGACGCCAGCGCGCATGTGCTTGTGAGGGGGGTCCAGATGGCGTTGATCCGGGTGGACATGGTTGTGGCGGTGGTGGCGAGATTGTTGAGTTCGGGCGTCAAGTTCGCGGCGTCCGAGGGTGGGTTTGGCGCGGGTTGACCCGGTTTTGGCGGAGTTGGCTGTGTGACACCTAAAGGTTGGCGGTTCGTAGTTGTCGTAACCAATGCCGTGCCTGCCGTTTTTATGCTGCTGATGACGTCGTTGGTGTTCTGGGAGCTGCCAACGATTTTGTTGGTGGTTTTGCCTGTGACGGTATAGGCGAAATTGATCAGTTGGGTGGGGGCGGTGATGATGTCGCTGACGGCGGGGCTGAATGCGGCTTCGGCGGTGGTGGCTTTGTCGCGGGCGGCGAGCAGGTCGGATTTTTCGCTCGCGGTGAGTGGTTTGCCTCCCGGCTGACCATTCACCAGGAGGGTGGATGCGGTGCCGATGTCGGTGTTCAGGCGGTCGAGCATCGAGATGGCGGTGAGGTTGGTGATGCCGGCCCTTGTGGCTGGGGTGAGGTCGGCGCTGCCTTCATCGGCCATGGTGCGGCCGGTGTTGGCGGCGCAGCCGAGGGATGTTGCGGCGTTGTTATAGCTTTGAACCCGCGTTCCGTCGCCGAAATAGAGTTTCAGGCCGCCGAGGGTCGCGCCGCTGAGGCCCAGGGCGGTGGTCGCGGCGCCAGCGCCGTGAAAGATGGGATTGGCGACGGCGGCGGCGCCGAGGGCGATGATCGGGATGTCGAACAGCACGGACTGGCGCATGAGCAGATCCCGTTCGGCGCCATAGGCGTCGGCGACCGTCTGCAAGCCTGCGGCGTTTTTTTGGACGCAGGTTTTCCAGGCTGTGGGATCTGGCGTATCCGATCCTGATGTGGAATCATGCATTTCACAACTGGCGTCGAACGTCGTTTGCCCGGCAATGGGTTTGACATTGCCGAACCATCCCGGGCTTGGCGCGGTACTGACCGGGTTATAGGGGGCAGGATCGAGTGCTGCGGCGCAGCCGCCCAGCGAGACGATGGCCGCTACGGTCAATACGTGTTTCATAAGCCACCCCGTTTTGAGGACGACAACATATGAGAATATTTTAGCCTCGACGGCACATTTTATATCTAATCGTAACGAAGATGTAAACGAATATTACGCACTAAATCGTAACAATATTTGGACGCGCGATTGGTTTGCTAGCCCGCAAGCGCGAATCTCGGGCGTTCGTCGCCCACCGCAACAAACCCGAGCCCTCGATTCATGAGAGTTTTTTGGTTCTTTTTTGCAAAAAAGAACTGCTTTCCCTTGCCTTGCTTGCCCTGAGCCCACGAGCAGGGCAAGACGCGCGGGACGGAGGCCCTATTCATGCAAGCAGGCATCATTGTT
>NZ_JBMFGY010000357.1:0-1656 GCF_049977125.1 Acidiphilium sp.
GCTCGTTGCCCTCCTGATCGACCCATTTCCGGGTCCGCAGCGCGCCCTCGACCATCACCTTGTCGCCCTTCGCGCAGTATTTCTCGATCACCCCGATCAGGCCTTCGGTCCACACCACGATCCGGTGCCATTCGGTGCGCTCCTGCCGCTCGCCGCTGCGCTTGTCGGTCCAGCTTTCGCTCGTCGCCAGCGACATCGAGGCGACTTTCCCGCCCGCCTGCGTCACGCGGATTTCCGGGTCATTCCCCAAATTGCCAATCAGGGTAACGCGATTCATCGATCCAGCCATTTGAATCTCCATTTTCATGTCATCACGCGGGAGGCCGCTGGCCGTTGCCGGCGACGTCCCTCGTGTGCGGTCCAGGAGAACCGGGCCGGACGGCCGGTCAGGGCAGAGGGCGCGCCCTATCGCGCCCGAACCGCTCTTGGGCGGCGCGAGCTTGCGAGCGGCCTTGATCGGCTGACCGGTCCCGGTTCAGACCGCATGAACACGAGGGCGTTGCTGGCGAGGGGCAGGTGACTCCGAAGCGCCGCAGGCGCGCAGTTCCAGTTTTTCGATGTCATTCCTAAACCAGCTGATCCCGGCGGCAGCATGGTTTTCGCGGGGCACCATCAATCGCTCCCACAAGGCTGCGGCGTTGAAACACCTGGCTGGCGGGTTTTATGAGGAAATCTCTCGGCGCACCGCTGCGGTCCTGGCTACTGTGTCATCCGCGGACCCGCCGTTGACCGATCGATCCCGGAAACGCCAGTCGTCATCCCAGTTGGCGTGGAGATCCGTCCCCGGCTTGAACGGGTTCTCATGGGCGCGGAACCCGCGCCGGTGCGCGACGTCTCCGTCGCGGGGAACGACCGCGTGGGTGGATTGACCCGGGATCTGGTCCAGATCGGCCGCAAGGCGTTCGCGCACCCGTGCCGAGAAGGCAATCAGCGCATCGAGGGCGGCTTCGCTGTCGCTTGCTTCCGGCAGGCCAGGCACAAGAAGGGTGTTGTTTTCGTAGGCATGGCGGGCGACGGCTGCAATGGCGCCTCGGAGCAGGGCGTCATGGGCGTGGCTGGCGATGGGCAGGGTGCCGTCCGGGCAGGTGGCTCGGCAGAAGCCGATCGTGCCCGATCGGTCGCAATATGCGGTGAGCATGGCGAGATCCTTTCAGGGGAAAGGGTGAGACGGGGATCGGCAGCCGGTGGGATTTGGCATACCGTGGATTATGAAGAATTTTGGTGCGCCGCTCATGCTGCTCTCCGAACCGGCTGGGGGCGATGACCGCGATTGAGGAAGCGTTCGGCCAGATGTGCGGCGGGATGGTCGGGATAGGTGGGCCATATCCGATGATGCCCTTCGTCGTCGGTAAGCTGGAGAACGCGGACGGTGACGATCTTCCGTTTGCCGGTGCGAAGCGAGCGGACGATGGCGAGATCGGAGCGACCGGCAATGTAGAGATCATCCCAGTGGCCGGTGTCGGGGTTGCGCCGGGCTGCGGCGCAGACCCCGTTGAGGAAGGCCTCGACGATCCAGGGGTTTCGGCAGACCGGTCCGCCGCGGAAACGGTCGCGCCACCAGCCATCGTCCTGAATGTAGTAAATGCTGCCGACGGCGATGGTGCCGATGCGCAGGGGATTGTTCCCGCCCATGAAGCGGGAGGCGAAGTATTGGCG
>NZ_JBMFGY010000358.1:0-1630 GCF_049977125.1 Acidiphilium sp.
GTGTTCCGCTCGATCGCCGCCTATCTGCCACGCCGCCTCGTTCCGGTCGCCCCGAGCCTCCCCGCGCCTCTGCCGGCTGATCCAGCACTCCACCTCGGTGAATGGTTGATCTGCCATGGTCTGAACGAGAAGGGCGCGTTTCAGCTGGATCAGGCGGTCGCAGCACTCGAGGCGCAGCTCGGTCAGCCATGGAGCGGGATCGACCAGGCTCCCGCACCGGCGCGCATGATGATCGCTGTCTGCGGTTTGCATGCGTGCCGCCGGCGCAAGGAGGCTCAAGCGTTGCTCGGGCGGGTCTCGGAAAGCCTCGCCGACGACGCGGCAAAGGAGGACGGGGCAGGGCCGGCGCAACCACTTGTTCTTGGGTCTTCCATCATGGGCGAGGTCGATAAGATCCTTTCGGAAACCACGCTCCGCTCGGAGATCGACGGGGTTCTGCGTCAGCATGGCTTCGTGACCACCGCAGTCATGGGATTGCTGAATTTCGCGCGGGCGCGCGCCGGCCTTCTGCCGCCGGCACAGTTCAATTTTCTCAAGCTCGTCGACCGGAACCTCTGGTACGCGCTGCAATCGCTCGGCTTTCCCCTCTCCGAGACCGAGGATGGGCCGTTTCCCAATCCAAAGATCGAGGCGCTCGGCGCGCGGGCGCACTGGCAGACCGAACGGGCGGAAGGGGCCGCACTAGCCCTGCCGCATATCGAGATGGCGATCGACCTCATGGTCGCCCGGGTGAACGCGGCGATCGCCAAAAAACAGCCGCTGAAGGACCTCCGATGAACATCACGATCTCGCAGGATGGTGGCGCCATCATTCTCCGCATCGAGCCGGATGCCGGTGATCCGCCGGTAACGATCGGAGGGCTGGCCATGAGGGAGGGTTCCGGGGCAGGGGGCACGGCGAGCACGCCCGCGGCGATCTCCCGACGTTCCTGGGGGAATTCTCGACCAGTACGCTTGCTGGTGCTCGGCGTCGTGCTGGTGGGATTCATCCAGGTCGGGATGGTGGTATCGGGTGTGTCCCGTTCGCCAGTTCAGCCCAATGTGGCTATGGCGCCGATGTCTCTGTCCGGCGGCACGTCATCAGGCACCAAGGTAGGACATCAGGCAGTGCCGCCGGTAACCGCGATCGATGATGCGCTGACCGACGGCGCGAAGCCGATTGGCACGGGTCATCGACCGGCGATCGCGCCGGGATCAGCCGCCGCGCAGGCGCGGTTCGGGCTCGATCCATGATCCCGCGCGAAGTCAAAGGCCCGGAGGCCAATACCGAACGGGCCGGGCCGCAGCTGACCCGCGATATCCGCCCCGGATCGGTGCGGTTCCTGCAGGCATTGCAGACCCCGCTCAGCGGGTTTCTCCTGATCGCGGGCGGGGTCGGGTCGTTCTTCGCGCCGGTCATCCTCGATCCGGTCGTGGTTCTGGCTATTATCATCGCGACCTACGTGCTGACGCGCCCGACCATCCTGCCGATGCGCCTACCGAGCTACGCCCGCGGGCGCGACCGTAACCATCCCTCGCCTCGCGACCGCTCGCCACAGAAACCGGCGGGGATCTTCTATCTCGGGGCGGATTTTCGGACGGGGCAACAGATCTGGCTCACCAACGAGGATTGCCGCCAGCATGGCGTCGTC
>NZ_JBMFGY010000359.1:0-1615 GCF_049977125.1 Acidiphilium sp.
CCCATCTTATTCATTCTTCAGCGTTCTGATTGTACTTTTGAATTTTGGTCGCGCCTATGCATTGCGATTCATTGTCGCGTTTTGGGTTCGGGATTTGGTCTGCGTTGGGGGTTGATCGGATTGGGCTGGCTCTGGGGCGTTGGCCCCATCGGTCATGGGCCGGCCGGCTGGAGGCAGCGCGCGAGGCTTGCGAACAATTCGGCCTCGGGATGTGCTGCGGCGAGGGCGATGCGCACGCGGGTGGCGGTTTCGGTGATGCGTGCGGCGATCTTGATCAGGCGCAGGCGCAGGGTGGCGAACTCGGCGTTAGCCAAGGGCTGCAGCACGGGGATCGCGTCACGCAGCTTCAGCATCAGCCAGTAAGCGCCCGTGTGCAGGATCAGGCGAACCTGATTGGCGAGCGGCGAGCGGCAGCTTGTGCGGTCTGACGACAACTGGCTTTTGTGCAGCTTGATCAGATTTTCCGCCTGACCGCGGGCGCAATACAACGTCTCGTAAAGCCATCGGGCGCTACCGCCGGCGAGGTTGGTGACGACGTAGCGAATATCCAAACCTTTCGTGCTGGCCTCGATACGTGCCGCCACCCGGCGTTGGCAGTGCCAGGATTTGGCACCGTAATTGGTTTCGGTGAAGTCGCGTACCACCGGCTCCGGCCCCTCGGCGCGCCGCACCCGAACATCGTCCGCGGTAGTCGCGACCAGACGATCCAGCACCGCGTTGCCAGGCAGGCCGAGGATGTAATTCACTCCGTTGGCCTCGCACCATGCCATCACCTCGGGACGACCGTAGTGACCATCGCCGCGAATGGTGATGCGGGTGGTCGGCCAGTGCAGGCGGATACGCCGTACCAGGCGCCGCAGATAACCGCGCACCTCCCTGCCTGAAGGCGTGGTACCGGGCCGAAGCAGCACCGCCACCGGGCGTGAGGTTGCGGTGTCATAGACATGGATCGGCAGGAAGCAGCGTTCGTCGTAATGGGCGTTGAACAGCGAAAGCTGCTGATGTCCGTGCACGACATCGACGGTATCATCGATATCGAGCGTGACGCTGCGCGGTGCGACAGGATAGCTCGCGCAATAGAGGTCGATCATGGCGTAGCTCATGCGGATCACCGCGCGCAGATCGGGTTGGTTTTCCCAGCGCGAGATGGTCGGTTGCGAGCACAGATCGACGTCGCTGTCGGGTAGCCGTCCGCAGGCCAGTTTGAAGCCGGGATCGCCCCGCAGGTGATCGAGATCGTCGCCATCCTCATAGCCGCACGCGATGGCCAGCATGCGCGCGCGCAGGATATCGGCGACGCTGTGGGTGATGAGCCGCGGATTGCGCGGATCGGCAATCAACCCGGCGAGCTTTGCCGCAACGCCGAGCGACTTTTCAACCGCGCCCAGAAGCATGACCCCACCATCGGACGTCAGCCGCCCGCCATCGAACGCCGCCGTGACTTTCTTGCGCCGCACGGATGGCAGAGAAAACGGAAACAGGGTATTTTCGATCATGGCGGGTGTGGCACAGTCCGGTTTGAGCAAGGTTGGCGTCAGCACCCATACTATTGCTCAAAATCAAAGACTTATACCATGCCCGCCAGCGAATCCCTGACATGCCGCGAATAAGATGG
>NZ_JBMFGY010000360.1:0-1592 GCF_049977125.1 Acidiphilium sp.
ATATCCTCCTCGGGTTGAACGTTGTAATGGGAAACCATGCCAGGCTCGCCAATCGGCTTGAAAGAGGCGAGCGCGCCGAGAACCTGGGCGTTCTTACCAAGGTTAGAGATCGGCATATTGATCAGATCGTTCATCGTATCGATCCGATATTGCGGCGTTTGGCCGACCAGGAAGTAGGTGATGCCGGTCCTGTAATCGAGATAAAAATTCGGGCTGGTCTGATAATTGGAATAGAGCGAAGTCAGCATCGAGCCGGTGATATTTGCCTCTGTCAGCCCGACCAGCTTCGCGTAGCTGCGATCGGTATCAACCTGAATGCTGGGATAATTGAATGGCTGCGCAAGATGCGTATCGACGAGGCCCGGGATGAGATTGAATTGCCGATAAAGACGCAGCGCGAATTCATAGTCAGTGCGCAGATCAGGGCCGGAGATCTGGATATCGATCGGCGAGGGACGGCCGAAATTGAGGATCTGCGTGTTCATGTCGGCTGGCATGAAATAGAATGTTGTGCCAGGGAAATGCTCGGACAACTCGTCGCGCAGCACGGCCACGTATTGCGCCGTCGGGCCGTGATCCTTCTTGAGCGTGATCAGAACATCGGCGTCCTCGGGGCCGAACGAGCCGGTGCTGAGATAGGCAAGCGGAATGCCCGCCACCGGAAGATCGATATTGTCAACAAAAGTGTCCACTTCATGCGGCGGCAGACGCGAGCGGATGAAATCCTCGACCTCCTGGCAGAGCCGCGCCGTCTCCTCGATGCGCGTGCCGGTCTGCGCCATGATGTGCAAATACATCACCCCGGCATCGACATTGGGGAAGAAAATCCGCCCCAGCCACGGCACCAGCCCCACCACGGAGATCACCGTAAAGGCCAGGAAGATCGGAATGAAGAAGGCGCGCACGCCAAGCAGGGTCGCCAGAACCTCGCGATAGCCCGCCCGCATGCGCTCAAAGCCACGCTCAAAGCCCTTCTGGAAACGCACGAACGGGTTGTGCGATTTCGGCGCGGCGTGCCCCTCTCCCGCATGAGGCACATTGCGCAGCATATAGACCGCCATCGTCGGTACCAATGTAACCGACAGGATGAAAGAGGCGACCATCGCAAAAACCACAGCCTCGGCGAGCGGCACGAAGAGATAATAGGAGACCCCGGTGAGCAACCACATCGGCGCGAACACGATACTGATCGAGAGCAGCGAGAGCAGCGCCGGGATGACGATCTGCTGCGCGCCATCGAGGATGGCGGTCTCGATGTCCTTGCCCATCTCCATGTGGTAGTTGAAATTCTCGATCGTCACGGTCGCTTCATCGACCAGCATGCCGACGGCGAGCGCGAGCCCGCCCAATGTCAGCGTGTTGATGGTCTGGCCGATCGCCGAAAGGGCGACGATCGAGGAGAGCACCGAGAGTGGAATGGAAACCGCGATGATGATCGTCGAACGGACGGAGCCGAGAAACAGCAGGATCATCATCGCGGTGAGCACCGCGGCGATCGCCGCCTCGCGCACCACACCGTCGATCGCCGCGGTGACGAAAATCGACTGATCGCCGATGAGATGCAGTTCCATGCCCTTGGGAGATGTCTCCCG
>NZ_JBMFGY010000361.1:0-1579 GCF_049977125.1 Acidiphilium sp.
AGGTGATCTTCAGCTTCACACACCCTTCAGGGGTCGATTTGATGCTCCCAGGCGTTGCGCCAAACGGACGTACGGGGAGAAATTCCGCTGGTCGCGATCATCCAGTTTCGCGACGGCAAACCAGCGCACGAGCACATCTATTGGACCCAAACAACTCATATGCCGAGGCAATCCCACCAGTGTTCGACGATGTCCTTTGATCCGGGCGCCTTACCGAGCGGATGACGATGATTATCCGGGAATGTACGTAATGCGCTGATTTGGCCCCTGCATCCCTTCGAGGAACACATCTGGAAGTCGCCATTCCTGCCCAGTCCGTCGGTGACGATCATGGCCAAATCGGGTCTGAAACGGGGTGAAGATCACCCTGGCTCATATTCATTTATGGAATCGGCTCACCCAAGGAGTGCCGCCCACGCAGGGGTGATCAGGTCAGAAGGCATGGCATTCGCCGCCACATTTCTCGGGGTGCTCTTCACCGTCACGGTAGGGCTACTTTTATAATCGCCTTGCGTTCTGCCCTACGCAGTTTCCGAGGGCCTTTCCGCCCGTGCCCGGCGGTGATATGCAACCCTCCAGTTGAAATTATGAAACTCATAGATTCTTTCTAGATAAAACAGCCTAAAATAATTCGACGTAAACGTATCAATAAAGGCGATCCACACACATGCCGAATGACGCTAACACATCCGTACTCGCTAGCATGCTCGATGAACACGGGGAGGAGTTGCTCGCCGCGTGGGTCACAATCCTCACAGCGACCGGTGGGACCGGCGGTGGCCGGATCAAGGAAATCGAACTCAGGATACAATGCCAGGATGTTCTGACCGCCTTGCGTCAGGCGGTGGCACCGGGAGGACCTGCCGAGGTCGAAAGTCCAGCTTTCACGAGGGTTCGTACGTTGCTTGGCGAGGTGTCGCGTTCACGGGCGCTTCTGGGCTTCAGCCCGACCGAAACGGCGATGTTTGTGTTTTCGTTGAAACAACCGCTGTTTGAGCGGCTCCGACGCAAACATGCAGACGATGCCTTGATGATCGCGGACGAGAGCTGGAAAATCATGCAGCTGTTCGACCAGTTAGGGCTTTACACGACGGAGATGTACCAAAAGAGTCGGGAGGCCGTGGTCGTTCGCCAACAGCAGGAAATCGTTGAGCTTTCCACTCCGGTGGTAAAGCTTTGGGAAGGTATCCTGGCGCTACCGCTGATCGGCACACTCGATTCCGTGCGCACCCAAGTCGTGATGGAGAGTTTGTTGCAAGCTATCGTTGACCAGAATGCCGAGATTGCAATCATCGATATTACCGGCGTGCCCACGGTCGACACGCTTGTCGCACAGCATTTGCTCAAAACTATCGCAGCCGCGCGGTTAATGGGGGCGGATTGCATTGTCTCGGGCATTCGCCCGCAGATTGCGCAAACCATGGTGCATCTTGGGGTTGCGCTGAACGTGGTCTCGAAAGCGTCGCTCGCAGATGCGCTGGCCCTGGCTTTGCAACGCACTGGACGCACAGTCGTGCGCAGCTCGTCGGTTACTGCGACACTACCGGCGCGGGACTGACGTCATGGATCGCATTCCGAT
>NZ_JBMFGY010000362.1:0-1507 GCF_049977125.1 Acidiphilium sp.
ATGCCGATTTCGATTCTTTTGCGCCGACTCGCTTGTTCAGGCTCAGGCCCTAACGGACCGTTTTCATTATAGAGTGCAAAGGGTGGAGACGTTCATCAGAGCCGCCCAAATCGCTCGATGAACTTCGCTGTAACGTTCATAGCACATAGGACTAGAGTCATAAGATTCCCGATAATAGCCATCAATTTACAATCGAGGTGACCAACACTTCCAGGCGGCTGAATGGTTTTTCTTAATGGAGCCGAACTCCTTGCTTGGTAAGTTCCGCCTGCACCAATGCGATGTCCAGGCGATCGAGGGGGTGATTTTTTTTGATGGACAAGGCCGCGGCCACCCCAGCTGCCTGGCCTGTCAGTGTGCAGCACGACATGTTGCGCGTCGCCGCGTGTGCGACCCTATCGCCGCCAATCGCCCGGCCGGCGACAGCAAGGTTTTGAACACCTTTCGGCAAAATTGCACGATAAGGGATGTGCATATACCGCCCCGTCGTCGGCAGAATTAATATGCCATATCCGTCGATAAATTCTGGATAAATACCGATCGTATCCTCGAATCGGGCTTCGTTCCGAACATCGGTCTCAGTCAAATTATAGACGGCGTCGATTTTGCGGGTGTCACGGATTCCAATAGTCATTCCGAAATTGCGCAGACGAACCGCCGCGCATCCAGGCGTATAGCGACGAAGCGCTTCGATGGCGGCGGTCGCCTGCTGGCGTCCCTCAATTTCAAAGCGCGTCAGACTGTCCGGATTCGTGCCATCGCAACCTGCGAGGTGGATAAGGTTCATGTAAGTCAGTTCGCCGGTATCATGGATCGAGCCCCAAGTACCTCCTATGGTGTTGAGATGGGCTGGGATTATGCCCTCGCGGATTGCCTGAGCGAAGGGTTTAGCAAGAAATGGGGATGACAGATGATCTTCCTTGCCGCTGGTTTCGACCTGCCATTCCCCGGTTGACCAGTCGCCGAACGTCTGAGGATCATTGCTGACCCCGTCGAGGAACTTCCGCTTGTCGACGCCGGCCAGATGAAACATTACCGAGGCCGCTTGCATTTGTTCGATTGGCGTTTTGATGGTCGGTGCGCCGGCGCGATATGCAACATCGGCATCGCCGCTGCCGTCGATCACACGTTTGGCTAGAATTGCCTCGCGACCCGCTTTCGATTCAGTTATGATACCACAAATGACATTATCCCTCATGATCGGATCGACGAACTGGCGATGGAGCATCGGATGGATACGGGCTTCGGTGACGAGTTGATCAGCTACCAGTTTAAACCCCTCGGAGTCTAGCTCGTAGCCAAGGCCGTGGCCCGGCGTCGCGGCATCCTTGGTTGCGCGTGCGCGGTCTTCGAACTCTTGCCCAATTCCACCGGCTTCCACCGTCGCAGCGTGGCGATACCAACTGAAACTCTCAACGCCGACCGCGGTAATATTGCCACCAAAACAACCAAAGCGCTCGACCAGGGTCACGGCGACTCCGGTGCGGGCCGCCGCCAAAGCCGCCGC
>NZ_JBMFGY010000363.1:0-1506 GCF_049977125.1 Acidiphilium sp.
CATGAAGCCGAACGGTGCCGCTATCAGTGTCAAAAGAATGGTTGGCGGTGGATAGAAGAATTGTAGATAGGCCGGGATGTGCGTCATCAGATGAGACGATTGCCATGACGCGAACCACGCTGGATCGTAGATGCGGGCGGCATTAGCGGTTGTTGCCAAATGACCGACCGGCCAGAACACTAGAAAATCATTACCGATGTCTGCCGACGACACGGCGTGATGCCACGGCGAAATCCCGATGAATGCGACGATCAGGACGTGGGTCAGCGAGCGGGCGTAGTTGAGCCAGAATGGCGATAGCGCGCCCAGGAGGACCCAGGGGGCGGCGCGTTTCGGTGACACGTCCCGGGTCAGGGCATCGGGGAGGTGGCGCCGCGCTCGTCCGCTCATATCGCTATTTTCATCAGCCTCTCGTAAGTCGTCATGATTGGATGTGGGTCGCCAGGGCTTTCAATAGGGTGAAATGATTGCAATCGGGTTAATGAGCGGCACGTCGCTCGACGGGGTCGATGCGGCGGTGGTCGAGACGGATGGCGAGGTTGTGACGCGGACCGGCAAGACGGCTGCGCTGATGTTCGAGGATGGGTTGCGGCTGCGGCTGCGGCGGTTGCTGGCGGCGGCGGCGGGTTTGGCTCCGGATGATCCCGAAGTGATCGCGGTGGGGCGGATCGTGGCGGATCGGCATGCCGAGGCGGTGGCGATGCTGGCGTGCCGGGCGGAGATCGTCGGGTTTCATGGGCAGACCATCCTGCATGATCCGGCGCGCGGGCGGAGTTGGCAGATCGGCGATGCCGCGCTTCTGGCGCATAAGGTGAGGCTGCCGGTCGCGTTCGATTTTCGCGGCGCCGATGTGGCGGCGGGTGGCGAGGGGGCGCCGCTGGCGCCGCTGTTCCATGCGGCGATGGCAGCCGATCTGGCCAAGCCGCTGCTGGTGGTGAATATCGGCGGGGTTGCGAATATCACGTTTCTCGGCGCGGACGGGACGGTGCTGGCGTGCGACACCGGGCCGGGCAATGGACCGCTCGATGATTGGGTGCGGCTTCATACCGGGGCGGCGTTCGATCGGGATGGGGCGCTGGCGGCCGCCGGCGTGGTGGACCAGGTTCGGCTGGCGCGGCTGATGGCGGATGGATATTTCGGGCGTCCGGCACCGAAATCGCTCGATCGGTTGCATTTTTCCGCCTTGGTCGAGGCCGTGACGGCGGGGTTGAGCCCGGCCGATGGCGCCGCAACTCTGGCGGCATTCACCGCGGCGTCCATTGCGGCGGCGCCACTGCCGCAGGTGCCGTTGCGCGTATTGGTGGCCGGCGGCGGGCGGCATAATCGGGCGATCATGAGGGCGTTGCAGACATGGTTTAAGGTGCCGGTGGCGCCGGTCGAGACGGTGGGTTGGGAGGGGGACGCGCTGGAAGCGCAGTGTTTCGGATTCCTGGCGGTGCGGACGCTGCGCGGCTTGCCGCTGTCGCTGCCGACGACCACCGGGGTGGCGGCACCGATGCCAGGTGG
>NZ_JBMFGY010000364.1:0-1246 GCF_049977125.1 Acidiphilium sp.
CATTACGCCGACATGGATCGGGGTGATCTCGCCGATGTTGGCGGCGTGCAGCTTGACCCCGGCGAACCCCAGCCGGTCGTGAAAATCCGCCGTGTCGGCAAGTTTGCGGCTCAGCCGGTCGACCGCTTCGCAGACCACAACATCAAACCGGCGCGCCTCGGCATCGGCCAGCAGGCGCTGGAACCCTGGCCGGAACCGGCTCGTGCCGCTGATCGCCGCGTCGTCGTAGGTCTGCATCAGCGTCCAGCCCATCCGCGCGATATACCGCCGGCAGACCTCGAATTGGTCCTCGATCGACTCCACCCGCTGGTTGTCCGACGAGTACCGGGCATAAATCACCGCACGCATCAGCAATGACTCCTTATAGACCGGACTGAGATTACCGAGGGCGCAGACTTCTGGGAAGCTTAATGTGCCGAAACATCCTGACTTTGATAAAATCGGCAGGGCTGATATGGCGCCGAGCTGCAAGCTTGTCGGGAACCTCGATGCGGATCGACCGCAAGGGTGGAAAGCGATATGGCCGGTTAACGACTGCCTGCTTGAGTAGCGGACATTCAATCATATGGTGAGTGGGCTGGAATCGGACACCCCGCCTTTCACGCTGGTCGGTCGACCAGCCGAGCGCCCGCGGGTGACGGCTTCTGAGCATGGTAAGGAACGCTGGGGCGACCGGGATGGGGGCTATACGCCCTAATATTGTGAGCGAGTTGAATACTAGCGCGAAAGGTAGGGCTAGTTTCTGACAAATTGCTACCAAAACACCTTCACTATTTACGTTCAATTTTCATCTGCACGTACCGCTCCTGGATCTGATGTGTGTGCAATGGGATTCCATACAGATAATAGATCTCCCTGTCCGTTACAGAGGTGGCGAATGACTGGCAGCATACGGGATGCTCTGTCCTTCATGAAAGCTTCGAAGTCTCCTCTGACCTTGCTGGCCCGTTCGGTCGGATCAAAAATCCCCTTCCAATCGCCAACGTTGAGAGTGTCGAATGGAATGAGATGCGATCGCAGACGGGCCTTCACCATCTCTTCGCCAAGATCCGCGCGCTCAGTTCGCTCGCGCAGGTAGGCGATGGGTTCCTTGGCCGAAATGTTCCGGTTCGTCTTCCAAGTAACCAGAGCGCAATTCAGCGCGCGGTAGCTCGCTCCTTCGGGCATGCCTCCCGGCCCGGTGAGGAGTGCATCGGGGAAGAGATGATGATACTCACGATTGGCAAGATGGTCACGGGTAACTTCC